>CAYILC010000087.1:0-1566 GCA_964364145.1 uncultured Pseudomonadales bacterium | reverse complement strand
CTGAGCAAGCGCGAGGCTCGCAGAGCCGAGCGCGAAACGCGTCACAACAAATCCTTTTTCATCTAACTCCACTTGTTTTCCAAACAACGCCGTTGAAGGCTTATGTCCAATCGCAACAAACACTCCATCCATCGGCAATTCCTGCATTGTATGCGTATTTACATCCTCAATAACAACTTCCGTGACCCTCGTCTCACCTTTGATTTCCTTAACAGCGCTGTTCCATAAAATCTTTATTTTGGGATGCTCTATCACGCGTTGAACCATGATTTTGCTTGCGCGAAAACTATCGCGTCTGTGCACAATCAGTACGGACTCGGCAAACTTTGTTAATGCTAGCGCCTCTTCCATAGCGGCATCACCGCCACCAACCACAACTGTTTTTTTTTGTTTGAAAAACGCGGCGTCACAAACCGCGCATGTAGAAACACCGCGCCCTATAAACTTCTCCTCACCCGGAACACCCAGCCAAACCGACTCTGCACCTGTACTGATTAACACACTCTCGGCTTGATACATTTCCTCCGCCCCACTCTTACCAGTATTCGCCCAAACATGAAACGGTCTTTTGGAGAAATCTACGCGCGTCACATTCGTGTCTTGAATTACCGTGCCGAAATGCTCTGCCTGCTGTCGCATTGCTATCATAAGATCAGGACCTTGAATACCTGCCGGAAAGCCGGGGTAATTTTCAACCACCGTGGTTAACACCAGTTGCCCACCACTTTTCTCGCCAGCAAACAAGAGTGGTTTGAGTTGGGCGCGCGCCAGGTACAATGCGGCAGACCATCCTGCCGGTCCGGATCCTATAATAATAACTTTTTGTACCTCTGCCATATTATTTTCCGCCCAATACCTGCTCGATCATCTGTCGATATCCATTCTCTCCGCCAAACCCAACTTTACGCGTCACTTCTTTTCCACCATTAAACGCAATGATCGTTGGAATGCTCATCACACCATATGTTCCGCCAGATTTTGGATATTCATCCACATCAATCTTCACAATCACCACCTTGCCGGCAAACTCATCGGACAACTTGTCCAACACTGGAGCGGCCATTTTGCACGGCCCACACCATGTGGCGTAAAAATCCACCAACACGGGTGTATCACTTTTTAAAACAATGTTCTCAAACTCTGCGTCGGTAATGTGTTGTGCTGACATGTTCCTCCTCGTATGTTTATATTGAACTCATAGCTAATCCAACGAAAAAAGGTGTTTCAATAACTCATCCAGTTTATCTTTATCCTTTGCCGATTTCGAGCATCGAACCGCTTCTTTCGAAATAAACGTTTTTCCCGCTCGGGCTAACCCACTTCTCGCGGCCATAATCTGTTGAACAACATCCAAACAATCACGCTTTTCCTCAACCATTTTTGCGATGCCATCGATTTGTCCACGCACGCGATTGAGCTGATGTGTAAAATCTTCTTGATTGGTTTGTGTGTTGTCTGCCATATATACCCCCTGGGGGTATACGTATACTAGGCTTCCAACACCTGTTTGTCAACATGCTTGCTATGTCGCTGTTGTGCGCTATCTGTGTCGCTATCAGTTCGCAT
>CAYILC010000086.1:0-1983 GCA_964364145.1 uncultured Pseudomonadales bacterium | reverse complement strand
ACACGCGAGATAAAGAAAATAAACAACACACCAATCAGCGTCATCCCAATAGTTTTATATGAAGAATGTTGACTATGTGCCTCCGGCAAGATTTCCGATGCACCAATATACAACAAAAATCCAGCAAAAAATCCTAAATACCATAGCACCAAACGATCCGGCAACGTGAAAAAGATCGTTGAGGCGGCACCAATAACCGGCGCGATCGCATCGCCCAATAAAAGGTAGATCGCTCTCTTTTGTGTATTCTTATGTAACAGCGCAACCGAAACGGTGTTCAGACCATCAGAAAAATCGTGTGAAATCACCGCAATTGCAATGAGCATACCCAAAGACGGAGAAACACGGAAACCTAGCCCAATACCTACGCCGTCTAAGAGAGAATGTCCCATGAGCGCCAACGCCGAAGCAACACCCACCGATGGGTGTTTATGCTTTCCGTACGCCTCTTCCTGCGCATGATGAATGAGGAGCGTTTTTTCTAAGATATGGAACACCAAAAACCCTAACACAAGGGAAATCATGGGTTCTACAGCATCAATCTTGAGCGTTCCAACAAGAGAAATAATTTCTGGAAAAATATCAAATGATACAACACCCAACAACACGCCTGCTGTAAATCCTAAGATCAAGTGCAACTTGTCTTTGTATCTCAACCCAACCAGTCCACCAATAAAAGTTGAAACGAAAGTGAGAAGAACAAAAAGAACAATAGTCATATCAAAAATTATATGTAGTCTCATTGCATATTGCAATTTTCAAGAATGATTTGCTAGCAATGGTGCTATAGTAATAGTATGAGTTTTAGTGTTTGGCATCGCCGAGTAATAAAGAAAATTACACCTCCTTCTGAATTACACCTGTATGTTCGCGTGTTTATCTTTGGATTGCTGATCGCTGCGATATTTTATTGGTATACCACTTGGCTTAAGGTTCCAAATCCTCTAAATAAGGCTTTTGCCGATACCTCTATCACCCTTATTGGTCTATCGATGCTATTAAGTAGCGTATGTTATTTTTGGGATTTCATGGATACAAAGATTATTTATCGCAAACATCTCGGTTTGGTTGGTTTGGCATTTGGTTTGACACACATCTTTCTTTCTTTTGGCGTATTTACTCGCCTCTTTACCTCCCAGGCTTGGCAGCAAGGGATACCGTATGGACCTGTTACCGGGGTGTTGGCCACGATTATCTTTGCGATCATGGCGATTGCTTCAAATCAGTATGCCGCCCATGTACTTGGCGGAGTGAGTTGGAGAAAAATGTTGCGCACAGGATATCTTGGTGTGGTGCTGATATGGTTACACGTGTTTTTCTTAAAATGGGTATACGTTTCCCGATGGATTCAGGGCGGAATGAAAACACCGCCATCTTCCAGCGCTATTGTTTTACTGTTTATGATTGTGGTAATTGTGATGCGCGGTGCGTTGTGGTTTGTGCTGTTGAAAAAAAAGCGATAGAGATCTTCGATCCCATTTCAACTCTGTAGTTGTAACTGATGACCAAAAGTTTTATATTCCCACGTAAGACTCGCAAAAGACGTTTCACACTATTCAAGCGAAGAGGAGCAATTTCTCATGAAACACCGAGTGTTGTTCATATGCTTGCTCGTTGTATTGGGTTTACGATTGTATGCGCATTATGTTCATACGCCAAGCCATATCGATGGAACAAAAATGAGGATCAATAGCAGGGTAAGATCGGAGCCAATTCGGTATGAAAACGCACAGTATTTTAGACTCGATGGCTTAAAAATATATCTTCCATTATATCCTGAAGTTTCGTATGGAGATAGAGTAGTCATTGAGGGAGTTGTTGGGTCGGATGCAAAAGGTAAGGTTGATCGGATGAAAAATCCAGTACTTATCTCTTTGACAGAAAATACAACTGCCTTATATAGCCTCCGGAAAAACATTCTTGAGTTTCTTCAAAAATCGCTTCCCGAGCCGCATAGCTCACTCATTGCCGGAATGGTGTTAG
>CAYILC010000085.1:0-2135 GCA_964364145.1 uncultured Pseudomonadales bacterium | reverse complement strand
CTTTTGAGGATTTGATCAAAATTTATGAAGAAGTTGGGGAAGAAATAAGGCCAGAATTAGAAAAGAAATTTAAAAAGATAATTGAATCAAAAATAGAAAAATTTTAGCGCTTTGGCGACTGTTTCCTGCGTCGAGCCTTGCCACCTGTTCCTATTTTTCTGGACTCCTTCATACGTGGGTCGCGGGTTAAAAGGCCGGCTTTTTTCAATGCGTCTTTGTATGTTGGATCAAGCTTTACCAACGCACGAGCAACACCGTGGCACACCGCGTCGGCCTGTGCCCGCATACCAGAACCCCCAACCTTGACTGTTACGTACACCGCACCAACCAGTCCAACAATGGTCAGAGGTTTTGCAAACGTCACACCTTGTGGATCTACAGAACTAAAGTACTCGTTCAGTGGTTTGCCATTCACTGTTGACTGACCTTTGCCGCGATACAATCGAACACGTGCGGTGGCAACCTTGCGTCGACCAATAGCGACAATATACTCACCTTTTGGCGTCGGTTGACCAACAACTGCGCCAGTAGTAGCGCCACCAGCAACCACAGCCACACCTTTTTTATTCACCTTCATTGGGGCTGATTTTTTGACGTTTTGTAATGCCATACGCTCTTTCTTCCTTACCTTACTTTACTTCGCTTTCTTGAATTTATCCTCGTACGTGTGTTCAGCCAAACCAAATACATGCATCCTACTCAAACGCGTATCCAACATCTTATTTTTTGGCAACATACCATGAACAGCGTGTTGAAAGATCTTTGCCGGATCTTTGGTCATCACTTCTGTAAATGTTTCTTCGCGAAAACCACCTGGAATTCCTGAGTGTCGATAGTACATTTTCTTGGCTGCTTTGTTTCCCGTCACTACAACTTTTGTTGCGTTAATCACCACTACATAGTCGCCACCATCCATGTTTGGCGTGTATGTAGGCTTATGTTTACCCATCAACAGTTTGGCAATCTTAGGAGTTATTCGGCCTAATACTTTTCCAGAAACATCCACAAGATGCCAGTTCCTCGTAATTTCTTTTGGTGTGTCAACGTAGGTTCGCAACTTCATATATTATTTCTTTTTTGCTATCGTTGTTGTTGTCTTTTTCATCTCATTTGCTTTTTTTGTCTCAGCCACAGTCGCCTTCGAAACAATCTCTTCAATCCTCTTTGGCTCAACTACCTTTGACTGCACTGGCTCTGGTTTTACCACGAGTTCTATACGCACAGTCTCGGCGTTATCGCCTCGGCGATTTCCCAACTTGATGATGCGCGTAAATCCACTCACGCGATCTTTCATTGCTGGCGCAATCTCGTTCATCAATCTTGCCACAATGGCTCGAGTTCCGAAGAACGACGCGAGCACGCGGGCAGTTGCAACACTGCCCTGTTGGGCCTTATGAATGAGCGTGTCCACCAAGCCTTTGATCGATTTTGCCTTTGCCTCGGTGGTCACAATAGCACCACGCTCAAACAAGCTTGAGACCAAGTTTTTGAACAACGCTTTGCGCTGTTTGGAAGTTCTGTTGAGTTTTCTGCCGTATACTTGGTGTCGCATATTAGTCCTTTAAGGATAACCCCTTGGCGTTTAATGCGTCTTCAACGGTTCCAACACTTTTCTCACCAAGATTCTTTACCTTGGCAATATCACTTTTCGTGGCCATAGAAAGCTCTCCAACGGTACGATATCCAGCCTTGCGGAGTGCATTGGCTATACGAGTGGGAAGATCGAGTTCTTCAACGGTAAGTTTCAAAACATCATCGAGTTGTGCGCTCATCACTGGGGCCACACCTTCTTCTTGTGCCATGACCGGACTATAAATCTGTTTGAACTGGGCGACCAAAATCTTGGCTGCTTCTTCCAAAGCTGTTTTTGGCTCGACAGTTTTGTTTGTCCAAACCTGGAGCTTGAGCTTGTCGAAGTCGGTTCTGCGACCAACGCGCGTTGCCTCAACGGAGTAGGCGACCTTCACCACTGGGGTGAATAGTGCGTCCACAGGAATCACACCGACAACGTCGCTTTTGCGCTCGGTTGCCATGGAGTAGCCCATGCCGCTCTCGGCAATGATCTCAACATCCAATGTTGATTTTTCTTCTAATGATGCGATGTAAAGCTCTGGGTTGACTACCTTTACACCAGC
>CAYILC010000084.1:0-2164 GCA_964364145.1 uncultured Pseudomonadales bacterium | reverse complement strand
ATTGATTGGAAACGTTGCACTGGCTGTTGATGAAAAAGCGGACTATGTGCAGGCGGAATATAAAAATGAGCTTTTGTGGATTGCAAAGAAACTGTTGAAAAAAGTATTTGGCAAAGATGAAGTAAAAATACAACAAACAGTAAAAGGGTCAAAACTTGTTGGTCAAACTTATGAACCACTCTATTCGTATATGCCAACCGAAGGAAAAAAGTCTCACTACATTGCTGGCGCAGATTTTGTGAGTTTGGAGGACGGAACCGGCATTGTTCACACCGCCGCAATTTATGGCGAGGATGACTATGCGCTGGCACAAAAGATAGATCTGCCATGCGTGCCAACCTTAGACGATCAAGGTCGTTTCTTGCCGTTTGTAAAACCACTTCAAGGTGTGTTCTACAAAAAATCCGAAGATTGGGTGATTGAGGATCTCACAAAACGTAATCTCATGTATGCCGCACAAAGAACCACGCACTCGTATCCATTTTGTTATCGCTGTTCCACGCCGCTGTACTACACCGCCGTGCCTGCGTGGTTTATCAACGTGCAGAAACTCAAAGCAGATTTACTCAAACAGAACGAAAAGATCAACTGGTTTCCGGAGTTTTTAAAACATGGCCGGTTTGGCAAAGGGTTGGAAACTGCACCGGATTGGAACATTTCGCGTTCGCGCTATTGGGGGACGCCAATGCCTGTTTGGATTGGTGAAAAAACTGGTAAGCAGCGCATTTTGTCTTCCTATACCGATTTTGAAAAATGGGCCGTTGAGCCCTCTAGTATCCAGAATCTAGTTGACTATCATCGTGAGTTCCTCGATGATCTCGAAGTGTGGGTGGACGATAACAAAACAGAAAAAGGCCATCGTATTCCGGACGTGTTCGACTGCTGGGTAGAGTCTGGTTCCATGCCTTACGCTTCCATCCATTATCCGTTTGAGAATAAAGAAAAGTTTGAAGCGAGCTACCCCGCGCAGTTTATAACCGAATACATCGCGCAAACTCGCGCATGGTTCTATACCTTGCACGTAATGTCTGTTGGCATTTTTGGCAAACCGGCGTTTCAGAACGCTCTTACGACAGGAACACTCATGGCGGCTGATGGTTCCAAGATGAGTAAATCGAAGAAAAATTATCCCGATCCCATGGTTGTGATCAACAAGTTTGGTGTCGATTCGTTGCGTTTGTATTTAATGAGTTCTGTGGTGATGAAAGCCGACAACTCTAATTTTGACGAGACTGCTCTCAATGAAATTCGAAAGAAGGTGTTTGGCATTTGGTGGAATGTGTTTGCATTTTACAAGCTGTATGGAAATCAAACAAAACCGCTTATCTTGCCTGTAAAAATTTTGCATGTTATGGATCGATGGATTGCGTCTCGAACAATGCATGTTATTCAAGAAGTGACCTCATTTATGGATGCATACGATGTGGTGAACGCCTGTCGTATATTGATGGCGTTTGTGAATGAGTTGTCCACCTGGTACTTGCGCGAAAGTCGAGATCGATTGCGTGATAAAACTAATAATGGTGAGGCAAGTCAAGTGTTTGGTTGGGTGCTGTATACCACTGCCAAGTTGTTTGCTCCAATTACTCCATTTTTCTCCGAGTTGTTGTATCAGCATTTTGATCAGATAAAAGGTGACTCAATTCATTTAGAAAACTGGCCGATTGCGGACAAGAAATATATTGATGATGGGCTGGAAACCGAAATGATGCTGATCCGGCAAGTTGCGGAAAAAGCGCATGCGATTCGTAAAGAGAAAAAGATCAAGGTGCGCCAGCCACTCGCAACGGTGACCGTTGTGGCTCCTGGAAAAGTTTTAGATGGATTGAGTGTTTTGCGTCAAGAGATCAACGTAGAAGAAGTTATTTGGGCGTACAAAAAAGATGCAGATCTTTCGGTGAGTTTAGATACAACAATTACAGACAACCTCAAAGCCAAAGGTGAGATGCGCGAGGTGATGCGCACTATTCAAGATTTGCGAAAAGAAGCGAATGTAGCGTTTGATGCGCCAGTTGATGTTCAGCTTCCAAGCTGGCCAAAACAATTTGAAGAAGAGATCAAAAAGAAGACGTTGGTAAAACATATAAGCAAGGGAACAGAAGCAAAAATTCAGAGAAAAGCGTAAAAGTGTATAATACGATCGTAATCTAGAAAAGATTTGAAA
>CAYILC010000083.1:0-2545 GCA_964364145.1 uncultured Pseudomonadales bacterium | reverse complement strand
ATGGATAATATGGCTACTGGACATGAATTTCCAGCACGTGATCGGCATGTTCTAGACAATATGATTCTTACCAGTTCAGGAGCGACAGCAGAGATCATTAGGCAAACTTTTTTCTCTGGAGAAACTGTGATTGTAAAGAGAGCAAAACAGCCTAACTTCAACCCTTTCTTACGAAGTGAATATGAAATTCTATTAGAATTGAACACTGATCCTGAATGCCCCAAATCTATACCGAAAGTATATGCAGATTTTCCACCGAGAGATGCTAACGTCGATGTTTACGCGTTTCAAGAAGAAGACCTTACAAGATATTCTCCTCTCTTGAATCGAGATGGTAAAAATACTGCAATGCTTGAAGGACTTAACGAGAAAAAACGTTTAATTATTCTGGGACGTATTTGTTGGTGTATGACTTACATTACATCTAAAGGTTTTATTCATAATGATTTACAACTTTCAAATATCCTTTTTCGTGAAAGTAATGTGGATACAAAGATTATTGATTGGGCGGTAAGTCGACGAGCGGTAAAAGAGACTGCCTTTGCGGATGTTCATAAACTTACAGAAATGATCCTGTCATTATTTGTTGAAATAGTAATCCCTAGACCAGTCGAAAACTGGATGGCAAAAGTGAAAAAAAATGAATTTTTAACTCCCCAAGACGCATGGAACGCTCTAAGCGTTGCTATTCAATCTTCATTGGATCTTTAAACTTTCTTTAACCAAGAATTCTATAAATTGTGTTGCAATAACACATACCAATAGCAACTTCCCCCTCCACCCCTCTCCTGCTAGAATGACTATATGGACACACAAACCTTCATGCTGATAGTTGCCACCATTCTCGCCCTTTGGCTCCTTATTCTCACCATCCTCTACATTCGTCAGCAACAATTCTTCGCAAGGTTTACCAAAGGGCTTTCGCAAAAAGATCTCAAATCTCTCCTCGAACACATTGATCACATGTTGAACAAACACCAACAAGAACTCGAACAACTCCAACGCACAGTAAAAAAAGACCAAGACCAAAGCAGAAAACACTTGCAGAAATATGCACTGGTTCGATTTAATCCGTTTGATGAAACTGGCGGAGATCAAAGCTTTACGTTGAGTTTGCTTAATGCAGACGATGAGGGTTTTGTGGTAACATCTTTGCATAGTCGTGACGTAACGCGTGTTTACGCCAAGAACATTGGCCAAAACAACGGAAAACACAAGAAATCAGAGTTATCAAAAGAAGAGCATGAAGCAATTGCTCAAGCGATACAAAGATAGCGATACAAAGATCATGAAAGGATCGGAATGAAACGCCTACTTGTGCCAGCAATTATTGTGTATCTCTTGTCTGCCGGAATAACTTTTGCTGGTTTGAGCATGGTGAGCAAGAACGGTTCAGGCGGTTTAATAAATCCCGCCGATATTCAGCAAACCGCAGTTCCAAAAGCTGATCCTTCAAATCGTTTAGTAGTTGCTCCGGAAGCCCCTCGGTCGGAAGAATGTCCGCTCAATGGGAAAATGTACACCGTTACCGAACGCGAATCATGGGATAAGCGTCGTCCACTTTTTGTGATGATTGAAAATCATCTCGATGCCCGTCCACAATCCGGTTTAGGTTCTGCGGATGTTGTATATGAAGCAGTGGTTGAGGGTGGTATTACTCGTTTTGGCGCGGTGTATTATTGTGAAACGCAAGCGAAAGATACCATTCTTGCTCCGGTCCGCTCCGCGCGCCAGTTCTTTTTGGACATTGCATCCGAGTACAACAAGCCGCTCTATGTGCACGTTGGTGGCGCAAACGGCGATGACAGCGATCCTCGCGTTCGAGCGCTGGAACATATTTCTGACTATGGATGGACGCAACGCAATGACTTAAATCAGTTCTCTCTAGGGTATCCAACCTTTGTGCGCAACTACAACCGCTTGCCAGATAAAGAGGATTTGGCAACAGAACACACCATGGAGTCGAGTTCCGAACGTCTTTGGGCGATTGGTGACAAACGCGGGTTTACGAATGTGAGTCCGGATATCAAGGTGAAAGGCAAGGTTGTCGCGGGAACCGATTGGAAGACCGCGTTTACACCATGGGCTTTCCAAAATGATGCTGCCCAAAACAATCGCGGAACAACAACTTCGATTGCTCACGAGTTCTGGTCGGGATACACAGACTTTGCGGTGAAGTGGGACTACGATTCTGCCTCCAACAGTTACAAACGAAATTTGGGCGGTCAACCGCATGTGGATATGAACAATAGCCAGCAGATCATGGCAAAGAACGTCGTTATCCTGCAGATGAAAGAGTATCCTTCTGTTGATATTCATAAGCATAACTACATTGTGACCGGTGGTACAGGCAAGGTTTGGGTGTTTCAAAATGGCAAAGCCATTGAGGCAACCTGGATCAAAAAAGATCGCGAATCTCGCTTGAGTTTGAGTGCCAACGGAAGACCTGTGCAGTTTGTGCGCGGGTTGATTTGGATCTCGGTGGTCGGGCTGGATAATAAGCCGACGTTCTAGTACTCAATTCATGAAGAAGTGAGGCCTAAAT
>CAYILC010000082.1:0-2551 GCA_964364145.1 uncultured Pseudomonadales bacterium | reverse complement strand
AATCGATGACTTCTTTTGGCGCTTGGATGAGCCGCCAGTTGAGCTGAAGATTACCGTGCGTGGAACAACTCCCCCACCGCGAAGTTTGATCCCGGAGTTGTATGGATGAATAGGTATGCCCGTATTTTTTCGCAACAGTTTCGATTCGAGACACAATGTGACGCTCCGCTTCTGCCTTCAACCATCGAATGAGCGCTTTCGCTACCGACTCGGCAGTAAGTGCAACTGGGACAATAACAATCGTTTCACCCACCACACGAACAGCATCTTTTGCAAAATTATTTTGATAATTTTCGATAACAATTTTTAACGCATCGCCAAAATACAGCACACTGTTTTCACCAGCAACTTGTAGTCTTCGCTTATGCAAAATCAAGTGTTTCTCAATCCAGTCACGCGACTTTTGGAGAAAAGGCAAAACACGGGAACTTGGAAAGTGCGGTGGCGTGGTTACGATAATCTCGCCAGCATTGGAAATGCTAATCCTTACCGAACGAGATCGTGTGTTTGTGCGATGAGTGAACTCTGGGATTGGTCTGTCTAGCATTGTCTTGTCTTGCACGGCGCCCATTTTACCATCTAGAATGAATCCATGCCCATGAATGACAACAAGAAAACCATACGATCCTCTTTTCTTCGATTTATCAAACGCATTGGACCTGGAATTATTACTGGCGCATCAGACGACGATCCATCAGGAATCGCAACGTACTCACAGGCAGGCGCAGTCGCCGGTATGTCATTGTTATGGACTGCGCTATTTACCACACCATTGATGATCAGCATACAAGAAATGTGTGCGCGTATTGGATTGGTGACAGGAAAAGGTCTCACGGGGGTGCTTCATAAACATTATCCAAAACCGCTTCTGTACGTTTTAGCATCTCTCGTAGTTTTGGCGAATACTCTAAATATTGGCGCCGACATTGCCGGTATGTCTGCGGCTACCTATTTAATTTTCCCGTTGCCGTTGTGGATACTTGCGTTGTTTTATTCATTATTGGTTATCGTCCTTATCGTTTTCACCTCATATCAAACTTTCGCAAGTATTATGAAATGGCTTGTGTTTTCGCTTTTCTTGTATCTGGTTGTGCCATTTCTTGTGCAGACTCCATGGCTTGAAGCGCTTCGTTCTACGGTTATTCCCACCATCAAAATGGATCGAACATTCTTCACTTTATTGGTAGCAATTTTAGGAACCACGATCTCACCATATTTATTTTTCTGGCAGGCAGCATTGGAAGTAGAAGATAAAAAAAGTCGACTGAAAAAGATGTTACAAAGATGGATCGTGACCAAAAACGAATTAAAAGTGATGCGACAAGATGTGACATTGGGTATGGTGTTCTCAAACATAGTCATGTGGTTTATTATTTTAACCACAGGCATAACATTATTTACACATGGCATCACAAACATCACCACGGCACAACAAGCCGCCGAAGCACTGCGTCCAATCGCCGGTGACGCGGCGTATGCGATGTTTATGTTGGGAATTGTCGGAACGGGCTTGCTTGCAATTCCGGTATTAGCGGGATCATCCTCGTATGTGCTATCTGAAGCGTTTGGATGGGATGGTGGTCTTAATCTCTCGTTTCACAAAGCGAAAAAGTTTTATATTGTTACAGTGTTTTCGACCCTGGTTGGTGTTGCGATGACCGCATTGGGTGTAAATCCAATCACTGCTCTTTTGTATACCGCGGTTATTTACGGACTTATCTCTCCACCACTTATTGCGGTGATTATGCATATCGCAAATAATAAAAAGATTATGGGAACTCACACAAATAGTGTACTTTCAAATATATTTGGTTCATTGACGTTTGTAGTAATGACTTTGGCAGGAGTACTGTTTGTTGTGTTCTCGATACGCTAAGCATAAACTACAACTTATATGAGTATTTTTGATGCGATCATCTTGGGAATTATCGAGGGCTTAACCGAGTTTCTTCCAGTTTCCAGTACAGGACATTTAATTGTTGTCGAACGTTTATTGGGTATTCGCGAGCCATCATTGTTCTTTAACACAATCATTCAATTTGGTGCAATTTTGGCAGCAGTGATGTATTTACGAAAACATATTATTGAACTTGTACACGATTTATTTGTTGCTAACCGCAGAAAAAAACCGCTCTTTTTTCTTTTGGCTACGCTACCGGTACTTGTTATTGGTTTTGTTTTTCATTCAACTATTGAGCGGTTGCAAGGTAGCGTTACTGTGGTTGGAGTAACGAGTATTCTGATTGCGTTATTGTTTATGTGGGGAGAGCGAAGATATAAAAAGAGTTTGAGAGAGGGCGCCGCTAACACTACGCGAAACAAACTTGGATGGAGGGAGTTTTTAAGTATCGGGTTGTGGCAATCATTGTCTGTTATTCCCGGTGTTTCACGATCCGGAATTACGGTATTCGGCGGAATCACAAAAAAACTTTCTTTTAAAGATTCGACCGAGATGGCTTTTTTACTCGCTATTCCTGCGATGTCGGCTGCATCGGGATATGAGTTTTTGAAAGCGTTTAAGTCTGGATTACATTTGTCCTCTAACTTGGTG
>CAYILC010000081.1:0-2682 GCA_964364145.1 uncultured Pseudomonadales bacterium | reverse complement strand
AACTTGCGTTGATGTGGTTTGGCTCGAAATTTCCGTTATACGAATCATTACCGCAAACCCAGCGGCTTTATTCGCAAGATCCTGAATGTCCGCAGTTTTCCAATCGACACCAACATTCATGGTGATCGGATAGCCGTTTGGATTGGTCACCTTGCTTCGAATCATATCGAGCACACTCATTTGTGTTCCTCGATCAAAATGGGCAAGGTGTGTGCCAAGTTGTCCCGCGGCAAAAACTTGAGAGGGTTGCAGAAGTTGAACGCCTGTGATGAATACAAAAACAGTAGCGAGAGCGAAGATATTGAGTTTATGAGAAATATGACGAAAAAGCTTGGGCACCATACTTGGCATTTTAGCAGAAAAATCGGGGTGAGTTTGAGTAATGGAATATGCCCTGTAAGTTAGGTTTAACCTTACTTGCAGTCTACGTTATTAAACTTTGGATAATTTGTCTATGATTTTGTTTATGTGGGTTACCGTCGATAACCGTCGATAACCGTCGATAACCGTCGATAAACTAAAGTGTATGCAGTGATACGTATTGCCTATTCCGTCTGGCTCCAACCTTCTGCAAAAGACCTACATCTACCATTCTTACAAGTTCTCTTTTAGCCTTCCTATCATCTCCTACATCCATCATATTATTGAGCTTTCTGTATTCATTGTTATTGATTCCTGTAGGGTTATGCTTCAGATACACTAACGATTTCAATTGTTTCTCATTTAATCCGTACTTTTGAAACTGTTTAAGCCAGTCTTGGTCTGAACCTTGAATAAAAGCTGAACTAAAAAGAGTGGCTATGAACCAGTCATGTTTATGCTCAAAAGTTGGTTCTGCCAGTCCAGCCCCCTTAAGAGATGCGCTAATGGTGCGAATACCTCTACCTCGGTGCTCAGTAATATTCAGATCTCTCAAATAACTCATAAGTAGAGGGTTTCTCGTTTGGGGATGAGCTTCATAAAGTTGATTGAGTGGTATGAGGCTCCTCCCCTGATTCGCAAACTCGATTCTGTTTGAATACATGTCAACCTGAACTCTACTTCCATAAGTGCTGTAATCTCTGTGAACAAGTGCGTTAGCTAATGTTTCGCGAATTGCTAACTCAGGAATTGCCAAGTACTCAGCTCTTTTCCCACCTGTTTCAACTCTGCTTCTGATTGGTAACTTGGACATGATACATTTTAGAGCACCGTCAAATTGTTGAGTAATATTACCTGAAAATTCTTTATCATCAAGACTAACCTCGGCAACATCAGTTGGGTTGACCTTAGATGTTCCTTTGTATTGTGTAACGGCAATATCGACTGTCGGTGCGGTTAACTCTTGAAGTCCAAAGTTATTACTAAATGCCAGAAGACCAAACATGGTGAGTTTATGTTCTTTCGTCATTGCCCGCAGTTTGGCGAGAACGTCTTCTTGGCTCATTCCTTTATATACATTTCCTCGTTTTTCCTTGACCGCTTTGAGATATACAGCAATTTGATCTTGAGAAAAATAATCTTCGTAGTTTTGATCAAATTCTAACAGCTCAGGTCCGCCACGAGCCGCAACTGCAAAACGACGTATCCATTCGTCATCTACTTGAACATTCGATGTCCCAATACGCACTTTAGCCCCTTTTGGTAAACTTCTTGATTTACTATACATAGGTCTCATTGTTGATGGTGCTGGAGGAATATAGACTTGAATAACCTGATGCTCAAGAAACTGTATTTCTGGATGAATTTTATAATTGAAGCCACCATCACAGAGAGAAATAACATTTTGCGACAATTTATCTAGAATGTTTTTTTGTACACCGACAATTTTCCCATCAGGAGTAATCCCTAGATAAATTGACCCACCATCAGCGTTACTAAATGCAGAAATTGGTTCCCATAAATCTCTAGGAAGATAATTATCACTCACAGTCTTAAACTCTATGATGTCTGACTCTTTAGTGGGAATTGTCGTCTTGTTTGACATATATTTTGTTTGTTCCAGCAACCATATCATTGTATTTTAAAAACACAAGACTACGATTTGGGTAACATTTTACGTGACGCTAATCGATCTCGCTAATCGATCTCTTGCGATTCTTGAGGGTTCCGCAGTACAATGAGCCGACATGAGACAGTTGTATTTGCTCCGCCCATTTCTAAGTTTCACAGTATTCTTTGCAGCACTATTTTCTATTGTTTTTATTGTTCTCTCTCAAGTACCAATGCAGGTCTATGCTGGCGAACAGTTTAAGAGTTCAAAACCATATTCGCAACAAGTGCATGATGCCGATCTTTTAGACGCAAATAGTACGGGAAGTGTAAACCGCACGGAGAATGTGGTTGGGAATAGTAATGGGCTCATGTGGAATGTTGCGGAAGGCATGATTGGGTCACCAAATCCAGGTGTGCAAGCTCTTCTTGGAAACTCGGGGGTTAGTCAAATGGGCGCCGTGATGGCAACCATGATCTCCAATCCACCAGCAAGCGCGCAGGTTTGGCTTGCCGATGCAGTGCAAAACTCCCCCTTTGTTCCGAATGCCCAAGCGCAAGGCATTGGATTTAAAAGTCTTTCACCAATCCTGCCAATCTGGAAAGCCGCCCGTGACGTCTCGTATATTTTCTTCGTGATTGCGTTTATTGTGATCGGTTTTTTGATTATGTTCCGGCAAAAATTG
Source organism: uncultured Pseudomonadales bacterium (assembly GCA_964364145.1). Classification (GTDB taxonomy): domain Bacteria; phylum Patescibacteriota; class Microgenomatia; order UBA1400; family UBA12028; genus CAYILC01. Next base: position 25 of record CAYILC010000081.1, on the reverse strand, counting down.
GGAGGTCAAACCGCGGTCACGGTGA
>CAYILC010000080.1:0-2738 GCA_964364145.1 uncultured Pseudomonadales bacterium | reverse complement strand
AGCTTTTGTGCGGACAAATGTTTTGGGAACACAGGTGCTGTTGGACGTAGCCAAAAAACTAGGGGTGAAGCGTTTTCATCATATCTCAACGGATGAGGTATTTGGATCGCTAGAACTCGGATCAACAGCGAAGTTTAATGAAGAATCGGCATATAATCCACATAGTCCGTACTCGGCGTCAAAAGCAGGATCGGATCATGTAGTTCGCGCATACCACGACACCTATGGTTTGCCGATCACTATCACAAATTGTTCAAATAATTACGGTCCATATCAATTCCCGGAAAAACTTTTTGGTCTTGCGATCACCAATATTTTAGAAAGCAAAAAAGTTCCGGTCTACACTCCCGGAAACCAAGTGCGCGATTGGTTATTTGTTGAAGATCACTGCAGTGCCATTGAAGCAGTGTTACTGAAGGGAAGGGTGGGCGAAACATACTGCGTTGGCGGTCTTACACAAGATATTTCGAACATGGAGGTGGTCAAGATGATTCTCAAACTCATGGGAGCTGGGGAGGATACGATTGAACTCGTGAAGGATCGTCAAGGGCATGACGTGCGATATGCTATCGATTGGACAAAGATCCATACTGAATTAGGATGGTCTCCGTCTGTTACTCTGGAAGAAGGATTGAAGAAAACTATAGCATGGTACACTGAACACAAGGATTGGTGGACGAACGTGAAGGCTGGGACATATCAGGAGTATTACGCGAAACAATACAAACAACGGTGAAAGGGGTAGTATGATGCCGAGTGAAGTAACTACGGAATGGTTGAAGAAACAAACAGGTTGGCAGATCCAAAAGCCAAATATCGTAACCGTGAAGGACGTATATCTGAAGGATCTCAAGGTGATCTTGGATGGTCGTGGTGAGGTCACAGAGTTGTGGAGTAAAAACTGGCTGGAAGAGGGTGTTATACCTCCAGCACACGTGTATCAATCAGCCACAGACTTTGGTGTCGTGAAGTGTTGGCATCTTCACGAAAAACACACCGATCAGTTCACCGTGACGCGCGGAAAGTTGCAGGTTTCGCTCGTGGATGTGCGTGAAGATTCACCAACATTTATGCATGTAAACACCGTTTTCTTGGGTGGTTTTAAGCCGAGATACTTACGAATTCCTCCAGGCATCATGCACGGCTGGAAGGCCCTAGCAGAACCCGAAACGCTGGTGGTAAATCTGCAATCTGAAGTCTACGATCCGGCCGATGAGTTTAAGTTTCCATGGAACTGTGTATTACAAGAAATTTGGCAGCCGGTGAATGGGTAAGAATTCGAACAAGGAGATTGTATGAGCCAAACAATTCTGGGCACAGGTCTCTCTGGGCTCGTTGGATCTCGGGTAGTTGATCTTCTGTCCTCTAAATATTCCTTCGAAAACCTCGATCTTACAACAGGCGTTGATATCACCAACGAGGACCAAGTTTTTCATGCTATAGAAAAATCTTCAGCAAAAACGATTATTCATATGGCTGCCTTTACCGATGTGATGGCCGCGCATGAACAACAAGGAGACAAAAATGGACTATGTTATAAAGTAAACGTTATTGGTACCGAGAACATTGCGCGCGCGGCGCAAAAAACAGGAAAACATCTCATTCATCTCTCTACAGCTTTTGTGTTTGACGGTGAAAAAGAAGAGTTGTATTTGGAAGATGACGTACTGAACCCAATTGAGTGGTATGGAAAAACAAAAGCTCTGGCCGAAGAAGCTGTTCAAAGCATGTGTGATTCATGGACAATCTTTCGTATAGATCAACCTTTTCGTTCAGATATCTACGAAAAAAAACCCGATACAACGCATACATTAATTAGCGGTATGAAGAATGGCACACTACATCCGCAGTTTGTCGACCATTGGTTTTCACCAACGATTATTGAAGATTTTGCTCTTGTTCTTGATTGGGCTGGTGCGCAAAAAGCACAGGGTATCTATCACGCGACTTGCGGGACAAAGATCAGCGACTTTGAATATGCGACGCTCGTCAATGAAACGTTGGATTTGGGAGGCACAATACAGAAAGGGAGCTTGAGTGAATATCTCAAATTGATAAACAGGCCATATCAACGAAATACCGCGATGACTTCCGAGAAACTTGCACAAGCAGCAAATATCAGGTGGACGACGCTGGAGGAAGCGGTAAGAAGGATTAAAGTTTAACAATCAGGACTGATTTTCTCTCCATTCCTCAATTACTTTATGATTTCCGCCCAACAAGACTTTAGGAACTTCCCAACCTTTATAGTTTTCCGGACGTGTGTACTGCGGATGCTCAAAATATCCTGGAGTTTTATGTGACTCGTTTATAGAACTTTCATCATCGCCCAATACCCCAGGGAGCAACCGCACAACAGCATCGGTCATCACCATCGACGCAAGCTCACCACCTGTTAACACGTAGTCACCGACGCGCAGTTCTTCGTCAATTACGTTTAGCGCAACACGTTCGTCAACACCTTCATAATGGCCGCAGATAAACACAATACGATCCAACTCTTTACTCCAATGCTGTGCGACTTGCTGTGTAAACAGTGTTCCCTTTGCCGAGGTTAAAATAATCTTCTGTTTTGGAGTTCCTTTTTTTGCACCTAACGCTTTTAACGAAACATCAATCGGCTCAATCATCATAATCATGCCTGGTCCGCCACCATATGGATGGTCATCGGTGGTGCGATGTTTATCGGTGGTCCATTGGCGAAGATCATGGACCTTTATCTGGACAATATTTCGATC
>CAYILC010000079.1:0-2791 GCA_964364145.1 uncultured Pseudomonadales bacterium | reverse complement strand
TAAACAGAATTATCCCTAAGATTTAACAAAGAAAAGCTCATTCGGAGATACTGGAGAGAGCCGTTCTTTTTATCAATAACTTCTGTGTTAAACTCTCTTCCTTGATTACCGTCACCTTGGTGGAAAAGATGGGTAACAACGACCTCCTCCGCTTTAATTTCTGTAACATTTTTAAATCCGCGTAACTCTCTCTTATCATAAGCATAAAATCCTTTTGTGTAGTTAAAAAACGTTGTTGAATTGAGTATATGTGGATTATTCATGCCATTATAATCGGTCTTGTAAGCAACAACCCATACAGGAAACCCAAGCTCACTTAATCCACTTTGACCAGTGTTGTTAAAATATGTCGACCTCTTGTAATTAAGAGCAGTGATGCCTCCAGCAGAATGGTTAATCTGCTGTAAAAATCCAACTTTGAATCCGTCGTACGTATAGACATGCGTAAGGCCGCTCCCTGTAGTCATGAATGCACGCACGCTGTCTGCAACGCCATCGCCATTCATATCTGCCATGCGTACGCTACGATCAGTGCCGTCATCTTTAACAAAACATCCGTCAAAATTGCCAGCACCATCGCATTGGGGGACTTTAACGGTGCTTTGTGTCCATCCATTGCCGTTGCTAAACCAAATTTCTGAAGATCCGGTATTGCCGCTTTGAACAATTGCGCGAACAACATCAATTAATCCGTCGCCATTCATATCGACAAGCCGAATTCCTCCATCTCGCGGACCGTTTGTATCGTGAACAGTAATGCACCCAGAAGTGTCTCCGGAGTTGCACTTTGGAAACGAAATCGAAGTGCTTGTCCAGCCTTTTCCTGTGTTGAACCAGATTTCCGCTATACCTGAACCGGGATTTGGGTCAAGTGCTTTAACAATATCTGCCAAATTATCTCCATTCACATCAACTAAACGAACCCCATTATCAACGCCGCGCTTTCCAGAATAGTGAACGACAAGACAAAGAGTTTTATCTGATGAAGTGCATCGAGGATAGCTCCATTCGCTACTCTTATCTACCCAACCAGGCGAATTTGCTCCATTATTAATATAAACTGCAGTTGTTGCGCTTCCAGAAGTTCCTTCTGCTTTAACAAGGTCGTCAAAGCCATCGCCGTTAATGTCAACAAGGAGGACACCATTATCTCTTTCTTTAATCATCATGCAAATTGCTTGGTCTGATGAGCTACATCGAGGATAGTTCCAATCACTTGTTTTATCTACCCACTGCGTCCCTTGGTGTATATAGACACTTTTTGTTGGACCACCAGAGGTGGGGTCTTTCGAGCTTACGATATCGGTGAAGCCATCACCATTGATGTCTCCAAGCCTTGTTCCGTAATCTTGTTCTTCGTTGATAACAAAACAAAGGTTGTCTTGAGATCCTTGACATTGAGGATAAGTTATAGGATTGGCTCGCCACCCACTTCCTCCTGTGTTTGCGTGTATCGTCGAAGCAGCATTGTTTGTGCCAGGATCATCAGTGTTTACCGACCAAATAAGGTCAACAAATCCATCTCTGTTTATATCTGCCAACCGAACGCCATGATCACTCCCACTTTCATTGACAAAGCACCCCCTCTGCGAAGAACTATCACATTCTGGCGTTTTAAGTGAATTATCTGGTGTCCATGTATTTGTCGTAGGATAAAATTGAAAAGATGTTGGAGGTAAAGATGTTTGATTATCTGTCCCAAATTCAGTTATTTTTGAGAGAAAACTGTAGCCTGCCATATTGGTTGCATCATAAGAATAACTAAACTCATATTTTCGTACAAGCTTACTATCAGCACTGATACTAATTTCTTTCAACCGGCGCAGCTCTTTAATTCTGTTGCCATTATCAAAATAATCCCAAATATCTGGTCTGTTAGTATTTTCATAGGCAAAATCAATAAGTCTTTTACGATCACTATTATACTCGATTTTGTCGAGATAGACTGTCCCTGTATCGCCGAAGGGGTCTTCTTGATAAGTGTAGTTTATTATATTGCCATGTGTATTTCTGACTGTATCGAGACTCCATCGCCACACAAGAAGATTTTCTGTTCCAGCCGTCTCAGAGTGCATAAAAAAACCAAATTGATACTGAGCTCCATCTTTTGTTTTAACAATCCAATAGGGGCCATAGCTATTTGCGCTGCCGTTCTGTACTTGCTCGATATATAGAAAGCTTTCTATTTTTGTATGGTATTGATTCGTTGTTGATTCTTTAATCAGATCGTAATTGACTCCATCAAGAACAAGTTTAAACTCATCATTACTTGCATCATCTCGTGTACCATTCACATTTCTTTGAATATAATTTTCTGTCAGTCTCCATCCAGTTCCGACAATGCCCGGAGGGGAGTTTCTAAGGTGATGGTTATAGGAAAGTTCAACGTTCGGTTGCAAATCGTTTGTTCCAGGAGGTATTTTTAGGATATAACGATAGGTCGCAGCACCGGTATAGAGGTCTGTTTGATATTGTGCATAGGGGTCAAAGCTTTTTTCAAGAGGTAAGATGGTATTGTAATTGTAAGAGAATGGTCTTTCTGCATAGGTTTCATAACTAAAAAAAATGATAGATGCAAGACAAAATATGAAAAGCAATACTGGTTTTCGTTTTTGTTTAGATAGTTTTTTGGGAGATGGAAATATTTCAGTCTTTCGTGCCCAGCTCAAAATATGTTCCCCCAATTTATTCTTTTCGTTTTTTCAGCGTATTTATAGGTTTCTTACCACTTTTCAGTACGAAGATTGTTGATAACATTTCAGTTGCTCAAGAAAAAAATTCTTTCAGCCAT
>CAYILC010000078.1:0-2982 GCA_964364145.1 uncultured Pseudomonadales bacterium | reverse complement strand
AATGCTTTATTGCTTTCTGCTAAACGGTGCATCGTGATTTTCTTATTTATTGATCCACCTTCATTTCGTAATGCGTCCATCATCTCTGCCGCTAACTTCTCGCCAAAAGTATGATATGCGGAATTTGGGCGCTTGCGCGCTTCATCCACGAGCCAGCGAATTGCCAATGAAAAAGCTCGGGCCGGCCGAACCGGCATAGGAACCTGATACGCGGCACCACCAACGCGGCGAGAACGAACCTCCATTTGTGGAGCAATGTTACGAACGGCGTCCTCAAACGCTTCTAATGGATTGCGATTGAGTTTTTGTTGCATCACATCTAATGCGAGATACACTTGTTTCATTGCTACCACTTTTTCACCGTCTTTCATGGTGCGGTTGATGAGTTTTGCCACTTTTGGTGAACTGTATTTTTGATCCGGTGTTGTTTCTCGAAATAATTTTTTAGATGAACGTGCCATGAAAATTCTCCTTGAGTTTCTTTACTCTGTATATATAGTACGGTTACGCTGTCACAACCTTTGGGCGCTTTGTCCCATACTTTGACCGACTAGTTCGACGCTTATCGATACCTGCGCAGTCAAACTTCCCACGCACAATGTGATACTTCACACCAGGCAAGTCCTTCACGCGGCCACCTCTTACCAAAACAATGGAGTGCTCGGCCAAGTTGTGACCCTCACCCATGATATATGCCGTAACTTCTTGACGATTAGATAAACGAACACGGGCAACTTTACGCAAAGCCGAGTTTGGTTTTTTTGGAGTCATTGTTTTGACGATCAAACAGACGCCGCGTTTTTGCGGACTATAGGTATTGAGTGTTTTACGCGTTTTGGTGTTGTAAAACTTACGAAGAGCGGTTGCTTTGATCTTGGCATGTTTTCTTTTGCGTCCTTTGCGGACGAGCTGGTTTACTGTTGGCATATGTTGTTCCTTATTTGTATTCCTAAGTTTTCAATCATTAAAAAAGCGGTCGAAAACCGCTTTACAGTTTTCGCATTACTCTCCGAAACTCCTATTGGTGAATCGAAGGATATCTTCACGCGAATAGGGGGATTGTACTAGAGAACAGAAAAGAAAACAAGGACCCTTTTTTACCCTGATTTGTAGCCCTATGAACAGGATCTACGAATTTCACCAAACAAAAAACGCAGGTTTCCCTGCGCTCTTGCCGATGCACGTTTCTATTTTTAGGTAGAAAGCTCGCTTACCATTAGTTTGAATATACACTCTTTTTTATGGTGTTCAATGGGTCAATTTCTACGAATGATTCAAGGATTAAATAGGGAAGTTGCATTGTGGAGCCGAGGGGAATCGAACCCCCACGTACTCGATGGTAAGCGAGTATAACTACCATTAGTCGCCCCACCCTTGCACCATACACCTCAAACCTTACAACTCCATTACAAAACACAAACCACCCATTCCGCGACTGCTCCGCTTCAAAAAAGTGTTGATTTCCCCGTGTTTATGGTCTACGATGTTCTCATTGTTCTATCGCTTTATACTTGTTCTACATTCGCCAATACCTGCTCCGTTATTTGACCATATACAACCATGATTACCACACAAGAGTCGACCTCGATCCTAGAACTCATCACCAACGCAAAAACGATCTACATTGCTCTGGCGGCAACTGCGAACTACGATACCGTTGCCTCGGCGCTTGCTCTGTACCTCTCATTCAAAGAAGCCGGTAAAAACGCACTCATTATGAGTAGCTCACCGATGCGCGTGGAGTTTTCCTACCTCATTGGTGTTGATGAGATCCAGGGCACAGTAGGAAATCGTAATCTTTTGGTGTCGTTTGTGTATGACCAACAAAACGTAGACAAGGTGAGTTATCACATCAGCGAGGATGGTCAACGGTTTAACTTGGTGATTGCTCCAGCAGATGGTGGAAGGCCGCTCGATCCTTCGACTGTTGAGTATAGGTATGAGGGCGCCTCGGCCGATCTTGTGTTTATTGTGGGAGCTTCGCAGTTTGATGATCTTGGCGCGTTGTATACGCAAGAACCATACTTTTTTGATAGCGCGGACAGCATAAGCATCACCACTTTTCAGGCACAGCCGTTTGCGCGGAGGATGTTTGAGACCACCGGCCAGTCGTGCATGGCAGAAGGCGTTGCGGTTCTGCTTGAAGGGTTGGGAATGGAGCCCAAGGACGACGTTGCAACAAATCTTTTGTCTTCTATTGAGCAAGCCACAAATCGATTCCAATCTTTGGGTGTGGGGCCGGACTTGTTTGAGCTGGTTGCTCGACTTATCCGAAATGGCGCTCGCCGCTCCGGGAGCAATCCGGTGATTCATGGGCAACTTCAGGTCTCGCCAAATGTCATTCCACCGATGAGACATATCTTGCAAAACGATGGCGCGCAAGGAGAATATGTTCAGCCGGCCGTAGCTTTGCAGCCACCGGCCACGCCAGTGTCAACACGCTCGTTTGCTGAAGCGTTGAAGAAAAAAGGTGGGCAGATGCAGGTTCCTGTTCAAACACAGGTGCAACAGCAGACCCCAACACCGCAGCAGTTTCAACCACCACAGACCCAACAGCCTTACCAACAGTATGCTCAACCAGCCCAACAAACACAGGCAGAAAATATGAAGATTCATCAATTACAACGGACAAATGGAGTTGCGCAACCCCAACAATTCCAACAGTCACAAAATCCCCCGCCCGACTGGCTTCAGCCAAAGGTGTACACGGGGGCGAGTAAGGTATAGTTCTTTTTACATCAGAATCTTTCCTAGGTTCGTAGTCAAATCAGAAAAAGTCAATCTTGACTTTATGTTTAAAATACAGAACACTATACAGGTAGTATAATCATGACGACAAATATGCAAAGCTGCCTCTAGTAGCTTAGAAGGGTGTTTATGAGCGGAGAACCTAATGGTCTTGAAAAAGCGGGTTATAAACCAATAACAGTTGCTGATGGCACATTTATTAAAAAAGAAGATCAAGTTGATCCAATGAGTGAT
>CAYILC010000077.1:0-3040 GCA_964364145.1 uncultured Pseudomonadales bacterium | reverse complement strand
AGTTAATTGTTTTGGATACGGCATTATCGGTGTATTTTTGAAACGCCGCCTGCATCTTGACATGCCACTCCCAAGATATATCATGCGCCGTCACAAAAATCTTTTTTATCTCGTTTGAAACGTCATCAAGATTGTGAACGCTTCCCGTTTCCGCAACCTTCGCAACTATTTCGTTAAACTTGCCATTACTCCCAATTTCAGCTCGTAGCGCTCGCTCAAAATACGCATTCACATACGTAAGCCCCGCAGAGTCCACAACATTTTTGTTGTAACTAAGCGCAAATACCGGCTCGATGCCACTACTACACTCTGCTGCCATAGAAATTGTCCCTGTTGGCGCAATCGTGGTGATTGCAACATTGCGAAGTTTGCGTGGAGTGTTTTTATGAGAATACTTATGAGTGACTGGATCAAACCCTTTTGCAAACCAGCTTTCTTTCCATTTTGGAAATGCGCCTTTTTCTTTTGCGAGTTGTTCTGATGAAATCCAACTTTGTTCTTGTATAAACTTCATCACTTTTTCTGCAAACTTCACGCCTTCGTCGGAGTTATATGGAATACCCATGTGGAGCAGAAGATCTGCCCAACCCATAACACCCAATCCAATGCGCCGGTTTTCCTGAACGGTTTTTGTGATCTGCGGCAGGGGATATTTACATGCATCGATGACGTTGTCGAGCATGCGGACTGCTGTTCTTGTTACAAAGCCAAGACGATCCCAGTCGAGTTCTGGTTTTTTGGTTTTGTTTTTTGAGATAGTACTTTCTCGCACAAATGCCGTAAGGTTAATTGAGCCCAAGTTGCACGAATCAAACGGATGAAGAGGCTGCTCACCACAGTTATGAATAACAAAGCCATTACCAACAAAAGAATGATCACGTTCAACTTGAAGATCATATACTTCTTGTTTTCCGTCATCTTCTATTGAGAGAATTTTTTTATTCTCAAAATCACTATCTTCAGTGTCACGAAAAATAATGGTATCTCCTACACGAAGCTCTTGAAGTTCAATAAATTCCCCGCGTGAATAAAACTGATGATCCGCAGTTGCACGTATTTGACTTCCTTTGACAACAACTTTCAATACTTTTTTCTTTCCGTTTCTCGAAAAACCACAAATCTCTTCATAATTTCCAGTATGTGTTAATGCCCAGATTTTATTCCCACCTCGCATTCTATAAATAATTTCATCAATATATATAGCCCCTCTGTTTGTTTGAACTAAAGTTTCCCCTGTCACACACGGATTCGTCGCATAAATTGGCCCCACCGAATCCAACAATGGATTGTTGCGATTAATCGCGTCCCAATAAATCATGCCAGGATCTCCCGTGCGCCATGCCAAAGAAACAATTTGATCCATCAGTAAACGTGCAGAAATACTACGAACTGCTTTATTGGTTCGCGGATTTACAAGAGCAAACTCTTTGTCATGCTCCACAGCCTTCATAAAGGCATCCGTCGCACCAACAGAGATATTGAAGTTGCTGATTTCACCCTCCTCGGTTTTGCAGTTAATAAACTCCAAAATATCCGGATGATTGACTGCCAAGATCCCCATGTTTGCTCCACGTTGCTTGCCGCCTTGCATGACTTGGCGCGTTGCGATGTCAAAAATTTTCATGAACGAGGTTGGGCCAGTCGCAAAGCCACCTGAAGATTTTGTGATACTGTCACCACGCGGTCGAAGAGGAGTGAAATCAAAACCCGTATTATGGACAACGGTAAGCCCATTCTTGCCAGCAAGATAATTATGGTGACGCTCTGTTGTAAAATCATAGAAGTTTCCACCCTGTTCTGATCTTTCTATACCGGTTACAGGACGCAAAGAAAAATGGATTCTTTTCCATCGTTCTAGCGCTACTCGTTCTTTTGCGGTAAATATATCTAATGAAATAAGCACTGTGAGAAGATTCAACATTTGAGCAATAGATATACCATTCCCCCACTTGAATCGATGGAGCCAAAAATGATGGTAGCCAACCTTCACCGCTTTTTTATGAATCTCCGTCTTATGTGTTTGAACTCCCGCTTTTTCTAAGTACGGTTGAAGCAGTTCAAATGATAACGGAGATGCATCACCCGATAACTGTTTCATATGAAGAACATGAGAAGCTAGACGAGATTTTTTATGTTCGCTCGCCATATATGGATGTAATAATTGATTGAGGGCTTGAAGTTGTTGCACACCATCAAGTTTTACCTCGTACATGAGATGCCAGTGGTCTTTTGTCGGCTTCTTAGAACGTACTGCGGCCTGTAATCCCAGGAGTGAAAAAAGTGATGAGATCTGCTCTGCTAATACGGGACTTTCCGTAGAGAAATCTACACGTTGACGCAACTTTGCAACATGTCCATCTGAATCCAAAAGACCTGCTAAAACAGCGCATACAACAGATATTGGAGATTTTATAAGTAATGCTGGAATATGAAGTGTTGACGATTTCGGTCCATCAATCTCAGTGAGTTTTTGGAAAAACTGAACGACTTTCTTGTTTAGAGTTGTAAGTACATGCACTTGGCTTCTGGGATCTTTATAAATAGCGTGATGCTCCCCTGTAAACTTTGAAAATATGCGTGCCGCTTTGGTAAGTGTATCTTTTTCTCCATCAAACAGGCGGAGACGAACTCCTCTGATTTTTTGTTTTGCAGAAGTTCTTGATGCCTTCCCAAAGGATCCATCACCTAAAATATATCCCACTAACCAACCTAGTTCTTCATCAACAACTTCACTTTTTACATGTTGATATTCAGGGAAAAGCCATTGCTCAAGAATGCTGGGATTCCCAGAAACGAGGAGATCGCCCGGTCGAATTTCATCCGCTCTCTTCTCTGCAATCTTGTCGTCCTTATACACAAAAAAAGGGTGCCAGTCACTCGTGGTAATCTTTAGTCCACCCTGTGCTTTAATTGTATAAATTCTTTCTGCTGGAAGTTCATATCGCCAAATATCAAGCACGCGGTCTTGAACGAACGCTCCAGTTGTTTCATCTAGCGCAAGTGTATGAATTCTTTTGTCCGAAAGGTTAATGCGCCATCC
>CAYILC010000076.1:0-3065 GCA_964364145.1 uncultured Pseudomonadales bacterium | reverse complement strand
TCGGGAATAGAAACCTTCTGTACTTCGCCCCATACATGCTCGATTTGATCCGGCAGTTGTTCCACTGAACCAAGAACATTTTCTTTGTCGAGCACGCGCATTTGCTCGCGCGAATCAAGAATGGTTTGTGTCATATTTCCCCCTTTTAGTTACCACGAATGAGTACAAGCAACTCATCTCGTTTTTGTTCCATCATTTCTTTTGTTTTTGCTTCAACATTTAACCGCACTAACGGCTCGGTGTTTGATGCGCGCACGTTGAAGTGCCAATCACTCATTTCCATAGTAATGCCATCAATCTCAATGATCTGTTTTGCATCTGTTGCATACGTTTCTTTCAACTGAGCAAACACCTTTTGCGCATCTGCGCCTTTGGTATTGATCTCACCAGAAATAAAGTACACCTTGCCAAGGTCATCTAAAATTTCGTCCAAGCGTTTTGGACTCTGCGACAAATACTCCATAAGAAACAGCATTGGGGCAATACCGGAATCGCAATAGAAAAAGTCCGCAAAATAATAATGGCCGGTAACTTCACCGCCAAACACCGCTTTTTCATCGCTCATGCGTTTTTTGATATATGCGTGGCCAACACGGTTATAGAGAGGTTTTCCGCCATTTTTTGTGATAATGTCCGGCACAGCGTGCGATGCGCGAATGTCGTACACAATTGGACTTCCAGGATATTTTTTCAAAAAATACTCAGATAAAATCGCGGTTAAAAAATCACCAGACACAAATCTTCCTAACTTGTCGATGCAGAAAAAACGATCGCCATCCGGATCAAACATGAGTCCGAGATCCGCACCTTCTTTTGGCACGCGCTCCATGATTTCCTTACGATTACTTTCTTGCAATGGGTCGCCGCCGTGATTGGGAAACGTTCCATCCGGCTCAAAAAACATGGGAATAAGTTGAATTTGTGGTATTTTTTTGAAAAGCTCTACGAGCGAAGGGCCAACCATGCCGTTTGCGGTGTCACAGATCACTTTCATCGGTTTAAGTTTGGTGAGATCGATAAAAGTTGAGACTTTATCGATAAACTCCTGCATCACATTCCATTGGTCAACTTTTCCTGGTGTTGTGGCTGCTGGGGGAAATGCATCGGTTTCAATAACTTTGCGAATATCTTGAATGCCATCGTCATCAGATAGTAGGTAGGGGATTTGGCGAACCATCTTGAACCCGTTATACTCCTTGGGATTATGACTTGCGGTTACCATAATGCCAGGCAGTTGTTTTTTCGCACACGCAAAATAATACATGTCTATAGAAACCATTCCAATATCAATCACGTTAACGCCAACCGAAGTTAAACCGCTGATAATCTGGGCATGGAGGCTGGGACTGGAAACACGAGCGTCACGGCCAACCACCACGGCGGTTGGAGAAAGAACTTTTGCAAACGCCTTGCCAATTACTTCGGCAGTTTCATCAAATAAATCTTTTTCATACACACCTCGGATGTCGTATGACTTGAAGATTCCGGGATCAACCTGCATCTGTCTCCTTCCCGATTGGGCAATGATTGAATGTACTCGTTATTGTATGCCGAGCGAGAGTGGAAAATCAATTTTGGACAGAGTTCCTCGATTCAAGCTGACAAGTCCAACATCAGCTTCACCATCTGCTCTCTCAATCCTACCAAAGAACTTGATGTTTTTACCGACTCGTCAATCGCCAATAATTGCTGATGCATTCGCAACAGTTGTCCCATCGAAAAATACGACGACTGCTTTTGAAACTTTCCAATCATAAACGGAGCAAGTTTAAGTTGACCTCCATCCTTCACCTGCAATAATAAGCGCACTTGTCGACACAACATCGCAAAACACATTTCGGCGCCATCCTGATCTACCGCTTTTTCAAATGCTCGCAATATTCTGGGAAGATCGCCCGGACGCAGCATATCCAACCACCCAAACACCGCCGAGCTTGTTTTGAACAGCAATATTGTTGCACCAACAAACGGTTTCAACTGCGTGATCGTCAGTGTTTTTTTCTCCCATAGCAACACCTCAACCGTTGCTTTGTGTACCAACGCAATCAGCTCATCTTTCTTTTTACTTTTTGGCAAACTAAAAAGATCCTCGATCACCACCAACACGCGGGGAGTAAATAAATCTTGCGTGCCCAAACTCGCTTCCAACGTTACGGAATCAAGATGTTTGCCGTCCAACCGCTTTACCGAAAACCCATTGGCCTCGGCAGAAACTAAGCGCTTCGTAAGCTCATTACGTGAAGCCACAACATGTTCACCGTGCAGAATTGTGATCATAAATATACTTTGCTAGATAGGATAGAAGTTCGAGAATAACAACACTCATTAATAACACTCCAATCGATAGCGATCTCGTTATGGTATGCAATGCTGCAAAAAATAACGCAAGATATACGAGTTTGTGGAGTTTGTTCCATCCAAATTTCAGTAATCGAACAGAGTAATCATTTGATGTTAAAAATAGCGGCAGCATAAGTAGTAACGCCGTCAATCCATACACTTCAAATATGAGAAGTGGTCTAAAACCATGTGTCAGCATTGGCAAAAAAACCACAAACGTTGCGTGAAAAACTCCGCTTACATACGTGAGAATACCGAAGTGCCGACGAAACAACATAAGTGTAATGCGGATCGCGGTAAACCACCGAAATCGACCCAAGATTCCTGCAGATAACGTCAGCGCAAGAAGAATTGCTGTAACAGTGCCAAATTTACGACCAACAGTAAAAAATACTGCCTGTAAAGAAGGTTGAAACGTTCCCAACATCAGTCCAAAAAAGATTGCTATGGCAAACAAAACTTCCATCGTAAACAAAAAATGGACAATCGCTGTTTTATGCTGAATGGCCACTCTTTGGATCGAACTTGAAATCCTGGTGTAAAGCGGCTCCATGAAGGCGTAGCCATCTTTTATGATCGGTGTAGTGAGGATCCAGTTTTTCCACATAAGCCCAAAACCTTGGTGAGTGGTCCATGTGTTTCAGATGGGCCAACTCATGCATAATAACATAATCGATGACTTCTTTTGGCGCTTGGATGAGCCGCCAGTTGAGCTGAAGATTACC
>CAYILC010000075.1:0-3323 GCA_964364145.1 uncultured Pseudomonadales bacterium | reverse complement strand
GCTTTGCGCTTGGTGTATGCTACGATGCCGGGCCCTTTTTGTGCCAACCGGGCCCCCCGGGGTTGTAAGCCTACCTGAAAAATGCACCCGCCCCCAGTTGCATTCTGGACATTGCCGAGGTGACCAAAGACAAACTGTCTGTTGGCAAGTCTTTATATGTCTTCATCGGAAAATATGTTTGATCCTTGAGTCTGAGCGCGGCAAATGCAACCTTTCCTCCTTCACTAAAAATGTTTGGCTCATCAACCTCGCTAATCTCGGCTCCCGGATATGCGCCGTTAATCTGCTTCTCAATAAAATCTCGCAAGTTGGCCGGACAGGTAACATAAAATCTAATATCTTCGTGCAGTGCGACAATCTCGAATGCGAAATGATCTTCCGATTTGAGAAACGCAAAAAACCCTTCTTTCTTGAGCGCGTGAAGACCCGCAAACATTTGTTCCGCGGCATCAATCTTGATTTCGTTATCTTTTGGCAGTGCTATCAACAAATGCACAAATCGCAAACTATAATCCTCTCGATCCCGATGCTTCCACCATTGAATCAGCAGATACACCAACACCGCAAACACAATACACGCTAAAATCAGCAACACAGCTGACGTTAAGAACGTTGTGGCGCGAACAATCACAAGGTCAAACGACCGTGCGCTAGCATTAATGCCAGGACTTGCACCCGGGTTTAAACCAGGATTTATCCCTGATCCTATTGTTGAATTAATACTTGGATTCATAGTTACGCCGTCTCCCGATACACTACTAGCCCGTGAAACTTTTTCATCATCTTCACACACCACTCCGCCAACCAACGAATACTATCCTGTACGCTTTTTTTCATTCCAATTTGGACTGCCTGTTGTGTTATCGGTAACACAATGACCGGTTGTGCGGCATAGTCACCAGTTGGCATTTGTGCGGTTTGGTCTGCCACCACAACTTGGTTCGGAGCTCTCACCTCATGGTGCTCCACTTTTTCCATCCAGCTTTCTACCTCTGGTGGAACCTCGGCTGATTTTTCAACGTCCACAACTTGCGCCCCAGGAACTTCCTGGGCGAGTGCACTAAGAGCATCGAGCCCATGTACTGTAGTTGCAACGGACTCTTTGACTCCTAACCCCGCTCTTCCGCCTATTGCATTTGGCGGGTTCAATGGATCATAGCTCTGCGCCGATTGAGTAACCGCGTTGAGTACAGTGGCATCTGCTGTCGCAGTAACTGGTGTAGGAGAATCAGCAGGAAGATTTATTCCTTGAGGTTGAACGGGCAGATCAGACATATTCTCATCATACACGAGTTTCGCAGGTTCATCAAAAATCTAGCCCCTGTACAGCAAGTCTTCCCATATCAAACGGGTGTTTTGTTTTTTCTATCGTACTCACCAAGTCTGCGGTTTTTTGCAATAGAGGAGAAGCATTTCTACCGGTAAGCACGAGATGTGTTGCTCCCCTTTTTTCCAAAAGTTTAAGAACGTCTGATTCTTGTACTAATCCGTCGGAAATTGCGTTACACACTTCATCAAGAATTAACACATCAACTTTCCTGATAAGGTCTGTGCCTTTTTTCAACGCCCGTTTTGCTGCCTCGCGATGTTCAACTGGCTGATGATTATCCACAATCACAGCTTTTTTTGCGTGCGTTATCTTCATCCCGCTTTTCTCCACCTGATTGGGATTTTGCAGATAAAATCCTTTTCCCATCGGTAAAAATGTCAGACGTTTTAAGCTTTCTGCGGTGAAAATTGTGTCGAGTTTATGTTCGCTGATTCCCCAACTCGCCTCTTTATACCAACTGATCCAACCCACCCGCCACCCGTGTGCTAAAGCACGGGTTAACATGCCAAGCGCGGCACTCGTTTTTCCCTTGCCATTGCCGGTAAAAATATAGATGAGACCTAAGGGCGACATGTGGTCATTTTACATCTATTTAACTCGTAGTGAAATAAGAATGTCAGGTCTGTCAGGCCTAAAATTGACTACAATTCCCGCATAATCACCGCATTATTGCCGAATAGCATATCGAAGAGCATCACAAGTATGATCTAAGGGGAAATTTTCGATAATCTTTTAACTTCTATATCCCGTTTTCTCAAAAATGCTTCTCTCAATATCCACCTCGATCTCAACACCTAAATTTTCGAGCATATCTCGGATTGTTATAAGCGGAAAGCCAATCACATTCATTGCACTCCCTTGCACATCTTGCACGAAACATTTCGCAAATCCTTGCAGTGCATATCCACCGGCCTTATCATATGGTTCGCTTGTGGCAATATACTGTTCCAATTCATCATTACTAAACTTAAGAAAGGTGACATCACTCGTGACAACCTCGATGCGCTTCTCCCCTGTCTCTCCATCACGCATAACAACCGCTGTGTAAACGGTGTGTGTATGACCGCGCAATGCAGAAAGTATTCTTCTGGCATCGTCAAGATTTTTTGGCTTGCCGTACACTTTTCCATCGAGATATACCGCTGTATCCGAAGCAATAATGATCGCATTCGGATAGTGCTGTGCTACAACTAACGCTTTTCCCGTAGCAATAGTAGCAACATAGTCTTCTGGATCTTCAAAATCAGCAAAATGGACATGTTCTTCGGCAAAATCACTTGGGAAAATTTCAAACGGTATACCCAACCACTGCATGAGTTCCTGGCGGCGAATAGAGCTTGAGGCAAGAATAATCTGTTTCATATCGTCATATCGTAGCACGGGAGTAGGTCCATCAACTTGAAGACAACGCGAACCCTTTGGAGGGTTGATGAACTGTAATCCAGATTTTGGGAAAATACAGTGAACAAACTCACTATGAGTAAAATCTTTTCCGCAAAGATCTCCTGCGGTAAATACGGTGTTTTTGTATACCATACACCCAGCTTATTTCACAGTTTACACTTGCTATACCCACAACTCGGGCAAAGATTACAGCCTTCCTGATTGACCATTGTTGTTCCACATTCAGGACACTTTTCTTCCTCTTCTTGAGGAATATCAATTGTGTCGCCTTTTTGGATTTCCTGCCTTACTATCGAGGCAAAGTCGGTACGATCGGCCAGCGGAATGATCCGGATTTGCGACTGCATGATCTGTTTTGTTTTTGAATCCTTTTTGTCTTTTTTATCTTTATTTTCACTACTACTCATCTCGTTAGATAAAGACAGCACTTGCGTGCCTTTCGACTTATCTCTGTACACCGTAATTCCTTTGCACCCCATTTTCCAAGCGAGTATATATGCCCCCCGCACATCTTCAACCGTCGCAGTAGATGGGAAGTTAATGGTTTTGGACACGGCGTTGTCTGTATATTTTTGAAACGCTGCCTGCA
>CAYILC010000074.1:0-3441 GCA_964364145.1 uncultured Pseudomonadales bacterium | reverse complement strand
AGCTTCGTCCAGTATCTCACCATGACCTCGGTTGACGGCGTGTTTGCCGCGGGGGATGTGGTGGACTTTAAGTATAAACAGGCCGCAACGGCTGCTGGATACGGCGTGATGGCGGCATTGGATATTGAGAAGTGGTTGGAGATGGGTTCGGCACAGTCAGCAAAATAAATAACACAAACAACAAAGGAGTGATATGTCTGATAATGTTTTTCTTCAAGCACAGCGCCAACTCAAAAGTGCTGCAGAGTTGTTAGAGCCTTCGTATCCAGATAAAATTTCCTTCCGCAAGGCAATAAAGCTTCTTTCAGAACCACAACACATCCACAAACTTTCCCTTAAGATCGAACTCGATAATGGGGACACGCAAATCTTTCAAGCTTTTCGTAGTCAGCATAATGATGCCCGCGGACCATACAAAGGCGGCATTCGATTTCATCGCGACGTTTCTTTGGAGGAGGTGAAAGCGTTATCCATGTGGATGACCTGGAAGTGTGCAACCACGGGGATTCCATATGGTGGCGCAAAAGGCGGTATTATCGTTGAACCTTCTACACTTTCCAAAAGTGAGTTAGAAAAGCTTTGTCGAGCCTATACGCGAGCACTCGCTCCACATATTGGCGCGCACGTTGATATTCCGGCACCGGACGTGAACACCAGTGGCCAAACTATGGCGTGGATGCTGGACGAATATGAACACGTTGTTGGTCGTCATGAGCCTGGGACGTTTACAGGAAAACCGCTTGAACTTGGTGGATCTTTGGGTCGTGAGGAAGCAACGGGACAGGGTGGTGTGTATGTTTTGGAACAACTCGCAAAAAAGCTCAACTGTAAACCGAGTGACATGACAGTAGCGGTGCAGGGAATTGGGAATGTTGGCTATTGGTTTGCAAAACTTGCCGCGAAATCGGGGTTTGTCATTATTGCGTTGTCTGATAGTAAAGGAGGTATTGTCGCACAGAACAGGAAAAGGGGGCTAGATGTGGACGCTGTCCTTGTGCACAAGAAAAAAACAGGTCACATCAACGACTTTTCTGGAGCAACAAACATCTCAAATGAAGAACTCCTCTTGCTTGATGTTGACGTGTTGGTCCCATGCGCTTTGGAAAACGTGATCACCACGCATAACGCTTCAAAGATTCAAGCCAAAGCAATTATTGAAATGGCAAATGGACCGGTTACACCGGAAGCAGACGCAATTCTTTGGAAACGAAAGATCTTGTCTGTTCCAGATGTACTTTCAAATGCTGGCGGTGTAACGGTTTCATACTTTGAATGGGTGCAAAATCTGTATGGCTATGCTTGGACCAAGCAAGAAGTGTTTGCAAAACTCGAACCTCTTATGGTGAACGCGTTTGAACAGATGTGGTCTGTATACAAAGAAAGATCGGTGAATTTACGCATGGCAACATATCTTGGAGCAGTTAAAAAGGTGGTTGACGCAATGGTGCTTCGTGGGATATAAGATGCGCTTCGCACATGCAATATTCCGGTGGACAGATCCATGTGGGTTGGGTACACTGATACACACGAATACGAGGAAAAATAAAATGTCAAATAAAAAAGTAAAGGCTGTATGAAGCAATCAACAAAACAATCACACTCGAAACATATACAAACAATAGAGTATTCACCTATCGTATCTATGCCAAGTATGACTCAAAATAGCTTACCTGTTTTCATAAGCGAATGTGTCAAACTTTTGATTTCTAACTTTGGCACAATGGTATTAATTGTTGCCGCATTTTTAATTGGCATGTTATGGACAGAGGTTCGCTACTTGAAACAAGGGGGAGCGGGATTAGGTGCGCAAATACCCACCACAGCACCAACGACCACTGCAACAACCCAAGGGAAAACTCAAGTAAACCTTACCGTGGATCAAGTGAAGGCGCTTTTTGTTAAAGGCAGAATTATGTTTGGCGATGCCAATAAAAAGGTGTTATTTGTTGAAGTTTCAGATCCAAGTTGTCCATTCTGTCATATTGCGGGTGGTTTAAATCCAGAGATCAACAAACAAAGTGGCGGTCAGTTTCTCATGAAGGTCGATGGTGGAACATACATTCCTCCGGTTCCAGAAATGCGCAAGCTCGTGGAGGCTGGTAAAGCCGCATTCCTTTGGATGTATAGTCCAGGACATGGAAGTGGGGAGATGGGAACAAAAGCATTGTACTGTGCCTTTGAAAAAGGGAAGTTTTGGCAAGTTCACGATCTGATCATGACAAATGCTGGCTATACCCTCATGAACAACGTGGTGAAAAACGACAAGGCTCAAGTGGACACGCTCGCAGACTTCCTGAAATCAGCGATGAATCCAAAAGATCTCAAAGATTGCATTGTGAGTGGTACATACGATGCGAAACCCGCGGAAGACACACAAACAGCTGCACAGATTGGATATCAAGGCACACCGTATTTCTTGATTAACACGAAACCGTTTGCTGGTGCCTACAGCTACGAACAAATGCAGACAGATGTTACCGCGGCGATGAAATGACGCGAACGGGACGGTATAGATCTCAAACCGTGTGGCAGGTATAATGACGGCATGGTATTGCGCTTGCCGAAATTCCTGAGTTTTCTCACATTGATCATCGTATTAGGGCTTGTTTCGAGCATACAACTTTCAGGAGCAGTGTTCGCCGTTACGCCTGTACCCCAAACGATCGAAGCTACGCCGAGCGCAATAGCGACCCCTGCCGCCGCGATTTCTCCAGGACAACCAGTTGACATTACGCAACCATTTACCGAAATAAAAAGCAACCTCGCTTCCTACCTCGATATTACCGTATCCCAGCCAATTGCGCCATGGAACATCATTCAACACGCAATTCGCAATGCTGTGCATCGTGGAATTCCGGCAAACATTCTTGTACTGCTTCTCCTTTTTCCAATCACCGCAACCATTGTGGCGACTTTTCGGCACATCATTGGTTTGCGCGGCTTTGGCGTGTACACACCTGCCGTACTTGCGGTTGCTTTTATTTCCTTAGGTATTATGAAAGGCCTGCTCCTGTTTTTTGTGGTGTTTATCACGGTGTTGATTGGTAGACCGTTGGTAAACTGGGCACGGTTGCAGTATCTTCCTCGCACCGCCTTGCTCCTTTGGTTTGTGTCCTCGGTGATGTTTGCGCTGTTCTTGTTTTCGCCATATCTCCCTATTCCGGATCTTTCTACAGTTGGAATTTTTCCGCTGTTAATGCTCATTCTTTTATCGGAGCATTTTTTGGAAGCGCAGTTGTTTGGAAAGCTGACGCAAGCGGTACAGCTCACCGGAGAGACCTTGGTGTTGGCGATTGCTTCGGCACTTTTTATGCGTACCTTTGAGGTGCAAAAGTTTGTGATCATCTATCCCGAAATCACCATGATCACTGTATTGGTGGTGAACGTGTTGGTTGGAAAATATACCGGTCTGCGTATCTCTGAGTTTTTCCGATTTAAGCC
>CAYILC010000073.1:0-3498 GCA_964364145.1 uncultured Pseudomonadales bacterium | reverse complement strand
CAAGATTTCCAGAGTGTTTATCGACATCTTTAAACCAGACGACATACTGGGCAGGTTTTGTCATGATTACATAGTAACTTCAAGAGAAGAATTTATCAATGTGTGAAGCGTTTCTTACTCTCGAGTTATTCGCCGAGTCTCGATCAAAATGGCATAACTCTCCATTATCTCTTCCCTCATAGTAGAAATGAATGTCTCTACATCCGCTCTCAACAAACCTTCAAGAAGTTTTCTTTTCTGTCCTTCAAATTTTGAAAGTATGTCTTGAATTATTGGATCGTTCAAAACCATTAAAACAGCCTCTTCTATTCTGTTATTGGGTATTCTTTCAACAATTTGCAATACAAACTCTTCTAATTTATTTGTAACTGTTGAATTAAATTTTTTAAACATCTCTGGTCCTAACAAGTTGGCAATTTCAGCACGGACGTTTGCAGTTGCTAACCCTTCCGCATATTTTTTCGAACCTAGATCCTTCAACATTTCATCATGCAATCTATCTGCTGCTGCTAAATGTTCCCCAGAAGGATCCTGTCCCCCATCTTCTAACTTAGCAAACATCCTCGCTACATCATGAACTGAAACTGCTTCTACCAGCGCTTCTTCTTTCCCCAATTGTTTACTTCCGTCTACCATAAACATCCTCCTTCTTTCCCAAGCAAGTGTAGTGTAGCAGAATAAAAAAGATAATCAAATGTTTCGAATTCACCGTTCCGTTATATTTCTACGTAAGGTAATACAGTTCAATTCCACAATACCTCAGAACTGCTCTTGACATTCTGTACAGATTTCTGTACACTTTCGACATGAATACGATTTCTCTCACACAAGCCCGAGCAACACTTCCAAACCTGGTAAATTTGGCTACCAATGTTTTCAATAAAACGTATATTTCGGTGAATGGGAAAGTTGGTGCTGTGCTTATGAACGCACGAGAACTTGAGTTATTAGAAGCAACTGTAGAGGTTTTGAGCGATGAGAAAGCGATGAAAACACTGAAACAAGGAAAAAGTGACGTAAGAAAAGGTAAACTTATTTCCTGGGAGGAAATTAAAAAAGAATTAGGCCTCTAATACTATGTACGAGGTTAAGTTCACCGCTACTGCAAAACTTCATTTTTCTCAACTAGAAAAGAAATATCAAAGTGCTGCTGCTAAGGCAATCGATCATCTAGCAGTGAATCCAAAAATTGGAGATGCATTGCAAGGAACGCTCAAAGGATATTGGAGATTACGTTTTTCTTCTTACAGAATTATTTACACAATACGACAGAGCGCGTTGGTTGTTATTGTGTTTGAGGTTGCTCATAGGCGTGAAGTGTATAAGAGAAATTTTTAGTCATTTATTGCTGATTTAGGAAAAACTTTTCAA
This sequence comes from uncultured Pseudomonadales bacterium, assembly GCA_964364145.1. Classification (GTDB taxonomy): domain Bacteria; phylum Patescibacteriota; class Microgenomatia; order UBA1400; family UBA12028; genus CAYILC01. Next base: position 2,127 of record CAYILC010000073.1, on the reverse strand, counting down.
TGACATGTGCCAATCCATCATCTTCAACAGATGGCGCAATATAGTCTGCAACAGATTTTAATCCTTCTGCAGCATTCCCCATGGCAACACCCATTCCCGCAGCCAAGATCATTGGAATATCGTTTTCGCCATCACCAACCGCAACAATTTCCTCGGGATGTACGTGTAATATTTTTATTGCATGTTCTATTGCTTGCTGTTTTGTTCCTAAAATATTTGTCACAACTGCAACCGGCATATCATCAAACGTTTGAGTTGAAATATGGAATGAAATTCCCTCAACTCTTTTTAGTTTTTCAATGATTTTTTCAACTTCTGATGGCGTAAGTTGGACGAAGAAAAATCCTGTGACCGTTGTAAGATCGTGAATATCTTGTAGATATATATCTGCAAGCGGGGTACAAAGAATTGTGCGATCATACAAGTTCTGGTTATCTTCCACAATCTTTTTCACCGTACTTTCCGGCAAGTAGCATGCCTCAATGATGTTACGGGTATGTGTATCGAACAACGTTCCACCGCCGTTTAATATGCAAAGATCGATTGCTCCAAGTGCTTGTATGACAGGATCGGCGGTCTTTAATGGCCTACCTGTCGCTAAACAGATTTTTACTTTTCCCTGAATGCTTTGAATTGCATTCTTCACTTTTTCGCTCGGCAAATTTTTGAACCCTTTTAGCACTACCGTTCCATCGATGTCAAGCAATAAGGCTTTGTATTGCATCAACTTATTTTCCCATTTTTTCTTTGAAAGCGTCTACCCAAGGAATTGGAGCTGGATCAATACCATTAAGCATCGCGAGGTAAAAGTTTGTGTATGCGCCTAGCTGAATCACTTCCCAAACTTGCTGCATCTTTGTTTTCCAAACCATTTGTATCATCTCGGCAACATACCCTTGCTGTTCAATGATATCTATTGTCAACGGAACACGACGTTGCACGCGTGGATGGTACAACGTTGAGTTAAAGACAAAGAATATAACCTCATCTTTCATGAGTTTCGGAAAAGATAAACTTTCCATATAGTGATGATTTAACTCTGGAATGGTCAAATAATCGGTAAAGTTTTTTGCATTCTCGTTGAGCTGATTATTGAAGACGTGTAATGCGCCCTCCAAATGTTCAGCGCCAACTAATGCCACCATTTTTTCTACCACACTATACGCCAAAAACTTGGCGGTATTTTTATCCACTGTTTCTGGTGATAAGTACGTTGCATTCTTGCGAAGAAGCGCGACAAGCTGTTGCACTTCGTCATCAGAAATCTCAATGAGACCCATCGCACAAAACAACCCAAGTTGACCAAACACCGAGTACCCAATCGCCATACGGGGCTGATTTGATGGGTTGAATGTTGGAACAATTTTATAAACCGGAAGATTGTTTGCTTGTGCAAACTCAAGAAGTTTTCCACCAGCAGCAATCACGACAATTTTTGCTCCACGCTTCTTTGCATCCTCGGCCGATGCGAGTGTTTCTTCTGTTGAACCCGAATAACTTGATAGCACAACAAGTGTGTCCGAATTCACATATGCGGGCAGTTGATAATGATTGACTACTTCTAATGGTTGGCGTAATGAATCCTTGTACAACGTTTTAATAACATGCGCTCCAAGCGCCGAACCTCCCATTCCACTCACTACAATGTTTTTTACTGCCTTATACTCAGCCGGAACCTTCACCGATTTTGCACCATTCCATGCATCTTCAATTTGATCAGCCAACTGTTCCACCGAACCAAGAACATTTTGTTTGTCGAGCTTTATGATTTCCTCGCGCGAGTCAAGAATGGTTTGTGCCATATAGTCCTTTCAATTTTAGTTGCCACGAATAAGCGCAATCAGTTCATCCCGTTTTTGTTCCATCATTTCTTGTGTTGTGGCTTCAACGTTTAACCGCACTAAAGGCTCGGTGTTTGACGCACGCACGTTGAAATGCCAGTCACCCATCTCCATGGTAATGCCATCGATCTCAATAATTTGTTTTGCATCCTTTGCGTATGTTTCTTTTAACTGCGCAAATACTTTTTGTGCATCGGCACCCTTAGTATTGATCTCACCAGAAATACAATAGACCTTACCAAGTTCATCTAAAATTTCGTCCAAACGTTTTGAAGTTTGCGATAAA
>CAYILC010000072.1:0-3529 GCA_964364145.1 uncultured Pseudomonadales bacterium | reverse complement strand
GATGTCTTGGCAGAAAAAGCGCACGAACATTATATTGTTGAGTGTAAGTTTCATAACGAGCGCGGGATACGATCGGACGTAAAAGTTGCGCTGTATGTCTATGCTCGCTACCTCGATGTTCTAAACTCTTGGCTGGCAAAAGAACCTACAGAGGAACGCGATAAGCTTCATCAAGCTTGGCTTATGACCAACACAAAGTTTAGCTCCGATGCGATCCAATACGGCCAGTGCGTTGGTATGAAGATGGTCGGCTGGAACTATCCGGAAAAAGGGCATCTCCAAGATCTTATTGAAGAGGCTGGGCTACACCCCATCACTTGCCTGTATTCTTTGAGCAACTCGCAAAAACAGATGCTCCTTCAAAAGGATATCGTTCTTGCCGCGCAATTAGAGAAAGATAGATTTGCCATTTCTGAACTCAATATGGCGAGAAACGAGATGAACCATTTGTATGAAGAGCTTGAGGCGTTGAAAAACTGTTGGAGCACTCCGGAATAATCGTTTAGAGAACAATGAGTACTTATAAAGTCAGCGATTTCTTTACGGTATACACACCGAAATCTTTTCCACCAAGATCATATTTATATCGTTCGTTCCCTTGCAAAAAGTTATAGACTTTGAGTTTGCTCTCAATCGCCCATCTAATGCTGTTTGCTTTGAGATAAAAACCGCTAACAGGGTACTGCGCTAAATCTGCCCCAGAATTATATAAAAGGAGTTCGGTGTCGGTGATAAACGACAATGTGGCGGCAATATTCTTGCTATCAAACTGTAAAAACAACAATGAAATCGATGTTGGAAAGACTGATGGCAATCCGCGAAAAAAGGTCTCCATTTGTGGTGTAAGAAACTGTTGTTTACCCTCTGCAAATTTCATAAGACGAAGGAGCTCGTCAATGTCTTTTTGCGGTTGAGGTGATTCAACAATAGTGAGTCCTTCGTGTTCGTTCTCAAACTTCCGCAACTTGCGGCGTAACTCATGTCGACTGTGTTTATTGAGCATCCTCAAATATTCATCCCAAGTTTGGGGTAACTCAAAAAGTGGTGTGGTATCCTCTTGCGTTTTCTCATTTCCACCAAAAAACTGTGCCGAGGATGAGGACTCGGGGATGTTGTTGAACTCGATGTTTTTTACTCCATCCTTTTCAATATATTCGAGTATTTTTTCCCAAGCCTGTGCTTTTAGCTCGTTTGGCCCAAGAATATCCATATAATCCGAGATTTCTTTTCCCCCAGAGAAATTCAGCGTATTGTGAATACGAAGAAACGGGGCGATGAGTTTGTTGTCTACCAATAGTGTGTAATTTTCACCTTCTTCACCAAAAACGTTCTGCCAATGTTTATGCCAAGCATATGTCGAAAACGGGAAGGCATGTTTGTGCAAAGAAGCGGCTTTATCCCACACAGCAGGATAAAATGAAGAAAAATCAACGCGTCGAACCATGTACAACATTATACGGTGAAAACAGGGTTGAAGAACAATGATATGCCTTTCCAAATGCGCCTTTCCAAAACATCCCATGGCTTTTTCATTTCAGACGTGATACACTCTCTCCAAGTTTTAGCGAACGTGATCGTGTTCGAGGATAAGGCTTGACCTACACTCTCAAAACATCGAGTTCTGTTCCTGAGCGAATATAAAAAAAGGACTCCAAGTGAGTCAGAAGAGAGTGCTATGGACGCAATGTCTCCAGATGCAAATCCAAAAAAGCTGTTTGTGGGAAATCTCCCATACAGTGCGACAGAAGAGCAAATTCGCGAAATTTTTGCCCAATTCGGTGTGCTCACCGATGTGAAGCTGATCATCGACAAGATGAGCGGCCGCTCCAAGGGTATTGCTTTCGTTGAGTTTGTCAATGAAGCAGATGCAGCTCGTGCTGTTGAAGGCGCGAAAAACATCTCTATGGATGGACGCAACTTGATTGTCAATGTTGCTCGCCCATTCGTACCACGCGAAAAGAGTTTCGGCGGCGGATACAACGACGGTGGAAGCCGTGGTGGTTTCGGCGGCGGCGGATACAGTGGTGGTCATCGCAGTACTGGCGGTGGCGGTGGCGGATACAACCGCGGACCAAGAAACTAAGTTTCTTGATCTTCAGCTAGAGCCCAAAGCTCAAATACTGAAAAACAATCGCATGCAGGTCGAATGGCCTGCATGTTTTGGTAGGTGGGGGGTAAAATGATGCTACCACGAGACACGTATATACAGAACTCTCCGCTGAGAGTTCTTTTCATCTGCTCGCGAAATACGTGGCGTGGTCCAACTGCGGAAAAAGTGTTTGCACACCATCCACGTCTATCTGTGCGTTCGGCCGGTACAAGCTCAAGTGCAGTGCATAACGTCAGTCTAAGGGATGTTGAATGGGCTGAACGCATTTTGTGCATGGAAAAAAAGCATCAAATGTTTTTAATAAAGAAGTTTGGAAAAGAAGTTACAATAAAAATACAAATTCTTGATATTGAGGATCACTACAGGTTTATGGATCCTGAGTTAGTTGAGATGTTAGAAATAGATGTTTCGAATATTCTCAATGGTATTCTGTGAAACACATGTTCTTGCATCATTTTCTGTTACATTTTACGGGACGCAAATCACGCATTTGACTTTGGCAATTCTTTGGGTATACTAGCCACAATTATGCAAACCGTGTCAGTCAAGAATACCAAACAAGAACTTCTTGACGCCTACGAAGCACTCGTCCGTGAAGCAAAAGAAAAAGATTCTACCTCTCCCAAACTTCCAACTGCTTCGATTAAAACATCAGCCGGAAATTTCCAAAAAGCTGTCGAAACGCTCATTGTTGTTAAATCAGCCATCGACGACGCAGTTTCTTCCCTGGAAAAGCAAAAACTCACACAGATTAACGACGAGGAACAAGCTCAACTGGAACTTTCCCGCTTTCACGAAGATATGAAGCGTACTAGAGAAGAACTCGATTACGAACTCAAACGTCGTCGGCAGGGAAAAACAGACGAGTTGGAAACAGAGCTAACCGCTCGCCAGCGTCTACACGAAACTCGTTTGACCGAGGAAAATGAAACTATTCGGCATCGTCAAGAAACGCTCGAAGCGCAAGAGGATGAGCTCGAGCAGTTGCGCAAAAAAACGGCCATCTTCCCCAAGGAACTTGAAAAAACTGTTCAGGACGTGATAAACACCACACGCGTCGAAGAACAAAACAAGGCCAAAGTCGCCCACGACCTCATGGAAAAACAAGTGGAAGGCGAACGAGCACTTGCCAAGTTAAAAATTGAAAATCTGGAAAAGACCGCTAAGGATCAAGCCGAAGAGATTCGCCAACTAAGAACTCAACTTGAACGCGCCACTTCTCAAGTCAAGGATATCGCTGTGAGCGTCATTGACAGCAACCGTCCCGTTTCACCTGCGGCGGCAAGAGAATAGCCAAAATTTTCGATCTGGAGGTAAAAAGAGTAGATACACCAATACAAAAGCGATTTTTATTGATAAAAATAGAGAGTTAAGTAAAGTTTCGTGTTGGTTTTCCCCTCTGTTTTTCTGAAAGAAACG
>CAYILC010000071.1:0-3633 GCA_964364145.1 uncultured Pseudomonadales bacterium | reverse complement strand
ACGTTTCTTTCAGAAAAACAGAGGGGAAAACCAACACGAAACTTTACTTAACTCACCTATTTGCATGAAAAGTTTCGCGATGTGCAGAATTTTACTTTGTACCAGGCCGACATGCTTTCTTGGCAACTTCCCGCATATCCGTACAAGGTTTTTGCAAACATCCCCTTCTCTATCGAAGGAAAAATTATTCGAAAATTGATTGACGATGTTCATCCACCGCAAGATTGTTATCTTGTCGTGATGAAAGAGCTCGCCTATCGTTTATGTGGTCAAGGTGGTGAGAATATGTTTTTGCTGATGCATAAGCCGTGGTTTGATTTTTCTATTATTTATCATTTTCGGCCAACGGACTTCGAGCCGGTTCCCAATGTTGACGCAGTGCTATTTCGTTTCACATTGAAGAAGGTTCCGTTGTTGCCGATAGCAGAGAAAGATCGATATATGCGATTTATTATGACTGGATTTGGAAATGGTGAATCGGTGTACAAAAATTTGGTGAAGAAATATGGACGAGAAAAAATTGAAAAAGCGTTTCAAATGGTTTCTTTACATAGGAAAGTAAGACCAAACTCTCTGATGCTGAAAGATTGGATCATATTGTATACAATGTTCACTCAGTAAATCCTGTCCAATCCCGCAAGTATTGAAGGATTAATGATCGATCAAGTTCCCAAACACCTTTATTACGATGTGTGCAAGGTGATTTTAACCAGTGACATAACCCTGGAGTTTTTTCCCCAGAGTTATACACAAAACTCATACCCTGATAGTTCAAGGTTGTTTCAACAACCTCTGGTTTTTTTTGTAATCTTTCTTCCAACATAAGTTTATTCATTGTCTTTGGTTCTCCTTTTTTCCATATCAAACATGATCCAATTGAGAACCAGTGATTTACAATTCCAATATGAATGAGATCGGGGTCGTCTTGTAACATATGAGAATGACCAACAAACTGCTGATCGAGTTCTTGAATAAATGAAGTAAACTCTGTGTACGTTGAAACAATTTGAAGAAACTTTTGCAGAAACGCCAAAGGATTTTTTGTTTGAAGGTGATCGTTATATGAAAGTCCCAGAATGTATGGAGTTTCTGTGTTGCCTTGAAGAATTACCTCAACTTCGAGATGATTAAAGGGGTTTTTCTCAATGTAGTTTTGTAGATTTTTGTTCGTTGGATGTGAATTCTCAAGATCAATAATCCATGCTTTTTCCCATACTCCATCTTTTGCGAATTGAACAGTCGTAGGAGCGGCATTGATAGCAAGGATTGTTGATGATGTCATATGTGGGCGGTACAGGATTTGAACCTGTGACCCTTCCGATGTCAACGGAATGCTCGTACCACTGAGCTAACCGCCCTTTCAGGAGGATATTGTATCATGCTAGATGAGAAGAAAAGGGATCCCGATCATTAATGATCTAGAACCCAGGACTTTTAAGGGAAACACAGATGATTTGTTTCCCATCATCAAGACGTTTTTGAAACCAAACATTAAATCTTCCCGGATCTTTTCCAAATACAAATACGTTTGGGATATGAGGTCTGCCTGCTAGAAGATGAGCACTGCATATCACAATCTCAGTGTTATATTCGGTATTCGCGATCAAAGCCAACAATACATCGATCAATGAGTGTACGCGAAGTTCGATTTTTTGCGAACGTTTTGCTACTGGAGCAAAGAGCGCATTAAGTTCTGCGTTAATAATATTTTTCGATTTTGGTGACTTTTTCTTTTCGTTTTCGAGGAATTCTAGTTTTGCTAAAGCGGCTTCTATGGTCATTTTCCTCCTTCTTTTTATCTGAATATATGCAGGTTATTCTGGTCTTCCTACTTGAGAAAAATGTAGTTCAATGCTACCGTTCGAGCCATATTTTTCAAACCAAACTTTGTAACTCAACTGTGAGTTCCCAAATTCATACATATCTGATGTAAGGTATTGTTTGCTTGGAGTATGGCTTTTCCCATCATTTTTAATTTCTGCGCCTTCAAACTTAGTATTTTTTAAGAGTGCTAATAATATTCTTCGAAAATCATCTGGTTCGAGATTATGTAGTCTGGATTCGCGAAGTATTGAGGCAAGGACAGCATTACACCTAGGTTTTAATTTTTCCCTTCTTTCTTCAGCTTCCTGTTGCTCCGCCTCAATTTGCTGATATGTTTTTGCAGCATCTTTAAAAGTCATATGAATACTTTCATAAATAGTTGTTATCTTAATCTTTAACTTTACCCCACACTTGTCGCAATCGATCGCTCGCCAGACATTGCCCACTGCATGCCGTTGGCATAGAACTGACCCCAATAGCCCTTCTTCGCAGATTTCTTGGCGTTAAAGGTTTCGATCCATGAGTTCGCTTCTCGTACGTGCTTGCGCAGCAAAACAATCACCTTAATGAGTTGTTCAAAGAACGTGACGTGATAATCGCCGCCATGGACCGCACCTTGCATCACTGCAATCTGCGCCTCACGCGCGTTGCGATTGGTTTCATCAAGTTCTTTGGTGAGAGCCTCGAGTTGTTCGAGGATCTGGGCGATTTTTCGATCGGTTTCTACTTGGCGACTATTAAATACCTCGGTCTGTTGAACCTCGCGGTGGCGCAACATGCGCATTTCGCGCTGTTTCCACTCTTGTTCTTGTTGCTCTGGATCAAAGGTATTTTGTGATTCAGATGATTGAGTGCCGTTTTCGCTATTATTATTTTGATTTTGTTGCGAATTAGCAACACCCGAACCCGCACCGAATAGCGAACTCAATGCATCTCCAGCAAGCCGCACACCAGAATCTACTGTTCCTTGTACAGTGTGCCCTCCCGCTTCTAACAAGGCTTTGGCAAAGTTATTATTGCCACCACCCACATTGGATTGGGATGAAGAATTGCCTGGTGGTTTGAGTGGTGCGTTAGACATAGCAATCGTTTATTTGGACGAGATTATATCACGAACGATAGGGAAAAAACAGGACAATGTGGGAAGGCGACAAAACCCACGAAAGAAGCTAGAGAGTAAGCAGCCACTCAACAGTTTTTTGCCGAAGAAGCGTTGAAGCAATCAGCGCGCGCTGGCGAGATGTCTGATTTGCTTTTCGAACGTTTTCATCCGGAATAGCGGCTATAACCTCGTCGATCTCTTTTTCACTTACCTCGAGTTTTTGGTCTTTTGCGATCTCGGTGAGAATGAACTCTATTTGAAGGGTTGTGAGACCGTTGACGGCAAAATCTTGACGAAGTTGATCAGCAGTTTTCTGAACAGACTTTAAATAATCGTCTAACGTCACATGCAGGCGATCGAGTTGCTGGAGTAATCGAGATAACGAATAATTGACCTCTTCGCGGATTAAGAGTTCTGGAACGCGGATCGTAATTTTCTCGAGCAAAGCGTGGAAAATAGCTCGTAATTTCTGGTCCTCGGTCTTTTCCGCTGGCTCTTCCGACTTTTTCTCGTCCTTTCCGGGTGTCCAGATGGCATTTTTCACCTTCACAGCCTTGATTATATCGAGATAACTACCGAGTTTTACCTCAGGATATTCGGCGATCTCAACCTCAAACACCCAGTCCTTGTTTTCATCCATAGAAGTTGGGTGGATATGAGGCTCTGTGATTGGCTTGTAGTTCTTTTTTTGAATTGTTTCTGTGTAT
>CAYILC010000070.1:0-3655 GCA_964364145.1 uncultured Pseudomonadales bacterium | reverse complement strand
CGACTGCAGGTGTATCATTCGATACATGCAAAAGAATATGTCCTTTGGAAAAGAAATATTTTCAAAAATATGATTCTTGCAGATCCTTTTTATCAGAATGTAAATCGAGCAATACGATTTACAACAGTTTCTTATCCTTCTCTTTTAGAATTCCAACAGGTTTTCTATAAAGAAGGGGTAAAAACTATTTCTAAGAACATAGAAGAATATCTTACAAGTCCTCTTAGCTTAGCTGTTTGGTTTATGGATGATGGCAATGGGTATCTATATAGCAACCCATTTCGAATAAGTACGTATGCTTTTGGTTTAGAAGGTAATTTGTTACTCCAGTCTTGTTTAAAGAAAAACTTCAATTTAGATGTTTCTCTAAAGAAGGACAGTAAGGGGTATCAAATCTATATTCCAGTGAAAAATGGAAGCGCTTCTAAATTCAAGCATATCGTTGAGAAGTACATTATCCCAACAATGATGTACAAGCTCGAACATCGTAGCCCCGTAGAGACTTACATAGGAGGTACCAGATAATCTGGAAATAAACTTCTATTACACGCCGACGCCTTGTTTTTTCAAACAAGGATGAAGATATAGTCCATGCCAGCTGAAAAGCCTGGAAGAACATGAACAAGGTATCCCTACTGGAAGGTGGGGATGGATCACCTCCTTTCTAGGAGTGACATAGGGTTAGGTTTCACGCCTTTAACCCTTCCGCAGGCAACTGCGGTAAAACACTCAAGTCCCATGGACGTATGTGCCTGGGCCTTCTTGCCACGTTGTAAGCGGTTGAGAAAAATAGACTTGTACAAAACGTTACAAGTCTCATGTCGAAAAATGCACTTTTTGAAGGAGCCCTGCGATGCGGGGCTTTTTCGTGTTAAAATACCTGGTACTTTTGCATTGTGAAGGTAAATAACTTGGGTCACTAGCTCAGTGGTAGAGCGCTTTCCTGATAAGAAAGAGGTCAATGGTTCGATCCCATTGTGACCCACATTGAAAAACGCATCTAACTAGATTTCACTTCCTCCCATTTCCCCGGCCCGACTTCCTTATATAGTTCAAAAGCGCCAACCTCCCAAACTGCAGAAACAGGTGGCAATTGTCTCATTCGTTCCTCATCTTCCGGTTGCAACTTCGCATCATAATCAATCGTGGTATGCGCACGAAACTTTGGGACAACACCGTCGGTGTATGGAGTAGTATCAATGATAATAAACGGGGAAAGAATTGTTGTGATCGTCGCGTTATGATTTTCAAAAATCTCATTTGGCTCAACATTGATGATAAGAATGGAACGATCATGTTGATGAAAAACATCGATTGATCCAAGATGGGCAGAGAATGCGGCAATCTTTATCGTCGAAACAATATGAGAAATGTTTTCCTCGGCCACTCTATCTTTCAAGGTGAATGGCGGAATCAGTGATATATGCGGAAACAGTACAGGACTTGGTTTTCCGGTTGCCTGTTGTGAAAGATCATTCAAAATGGTTTGAATGTGTTGAGGAATAGGAATCGCAATAAAATATCGTTGAGCCACATCGATATGATACACTACAGTCATGGACACATCATATTTTCCAGGTCAGCAAACAGACGAAAAAGTGCTTTTTGTTGTGCGCCCGCATGTGTATGGACTGTACGTTGACTCCGCAAAAGTGTTGGGTCTTGCCATTTTTTTGCTGGTGGTCATGCTGATGTTGTCAAAGTTTATCGCTCTATTTGTGTTGTTTGGTTTGTTGCTTGCAGGACTGGTCGCGATCATTGGCCTTTGGGTGGTTATCACCATGTATGAAAAAAGTGTTGCGTATATTACCGATCGCCGAGTTGTCCGTTTTGAGGCGGCAACGCCATTTGCCACAAATGTCCGTTCTCTCGCTTGGGATCAGGTCGCCAAAATTAAAACTTTTCCTCGTAATGTGCTGATGAAGATGCTGATGGTGGGAACGGTTGTTGTGCATTCCGGTTCAACATATGTGCACACGCATGAATCGACCCGCGAGAACGTTTATACCAATGATGATCTTGAACTCGAAAATGTATTTTACTATAAGGATTTAGGCAACTATTTGGATAAACTTTTATATATGTATAAGACGAAGCCGGAGGAACTGGCAACGATGCGCCCGTTTGTGCCCAAGCCGGTGGGGCAGAGGGATTGAGCCGGTGTTAGCGAGCACTTTGTGTAACGATCATTGCCCATAAACCAGCCTTCAACCCCGTGAGATTAAGGGAAGAAGATTTTTCTGCTAGTCGTGTGCACAATGCTTCATATTCTTTTTGTTCATTTTCCGTCAGAGGTCTATCATCACTGAAAGCCGCAAGGATAAGTACGCTTGCTTCTGGAACAGACATATTGAGTGTAAGTAATTGTTTCCACACTGGATCTTGAGCCGCGCATAGATCTAATACCCTTTGATATTCGGGATACACACGTTTTTTTGCTAAATATAATGCAACCTGTTTTTTTAGTTTTTCACGGTCAAAGTTTGGCATAATTTTCTCCTTGTTAGTTATTATTTTGCTATTCGACGTGAAGTTCTTGCCGAATAATTTCCATCATCGCAATAATAGACGAGAAAAAATCTTCACTATAACGGTTTTGTAAGTCTTGCTTGAGATATTGAATATCCTCGTCTTCTATTTGTATTCTGCCAGTGACAAAGTCTACGAAAGCGATAATAAGTGGATAGGCATGAATGCATTCATAGAGCTTTATTTTTCGGAATTCCTCCCGAATTTTTCTTGCCTTTGGAGAAATCTTGGTTTCGGGTATTAAAGCAAGCGCGTCTAAGAGGTGAACTACATTTTTTGAACTCAGATTCAGTGTCTCCCAAACAGGTGCGGTCATATGTTCTTTTTTCAGTCTTTATAATCTTTTACTATGAGACGAACTTTCATTGATTGTTCAATCTTGATTGTGAATAATCGGCATTGTACATCTTTCTACTCTAGTTACAAGAAGTCTTTTTTTCCCGCTAGACACAAGGGTTACAATAGTCAGTACAAAAGGAGTTTTATGACAAGAATTGGCGCAAAAAGAAGTGGAGTAAACCATACATACCAAATTGATCTAAGAGATGATGAACGACAACTACTTTTCACTTCAGAAATAGGCAGAAAATTACTTTCGGAATGTAATCAACATGACGCTGAGCGGTTGCGCGACTCTCTAAGTGACCTTTCTCAGCGGGTAAATGCTGAGCTTCAACATTTACAAACTCAACGAGCTAAAGAGGCGAGCCAAAGAAGGCAACCTAAATCTCCTGAAGGAGAAACATAATCAATCTTGTCTCCAAGATCTCGACGATAACAATCAATCTACGGATACAACTCAAGAAACCTCAAGTAGCTACTTCTTGCATTCCTCGAGCGTTTGTCATACAATGACCCTCTACGAATAGATATGTAGCAGAGGAAAAGGAGACTGTTCTTGTTCACGCCCATCATCGCATCTCGAGGTTTTGAAAGGAGCACGTTGTATTAAGCTCTTGCGGTGATTCGTGAATGGAATAGCTCTCGGAAACGAGAGTTTTTTTATTTCTATCCCAAGTCGGGAACTCTGAAAGAAAAGGATGGAGGAGCGAAAGGGCCCATAGCTCATCCGGTAGAGCGCATCATTTGCAATGATGAGGTGAGCGGTTCGAGTCCGCTTGGGTCC
>CAYILC010000069.1:0-3771 GCA_964364145.1 uncultured Pseudomonadales bacterium | reverse complement strand
TTGGTGAATGCATGCGCCCTCCTTAATACAGAAACAGATGGATATATGTAGTGCGTTTGGATGGGACACGAATGCAAACACACAAAAGAAAAGGGGAAAACACGTAGCTTTCGTGGCGAACGTGAGAGCATTAAACACGACGAATGGAGAAACTGTCAAGCAGAAAAATGGTGCGATATGTCAATAACTTTTTATCAGAAAAAAACGTTTCTAATACATGCATCAACCTACTGTTGATTTTTTACACAAAAAAATGTTGTGCCGGAATTAAGACCGGAGCATGTTGCATCAGCACTCGAACCACCGTTTCCCGTCCCGCCTTCCAACGCCGCACAGAAACAATATCCAGAAGCGGAACAGTTGGTGGAATACACATACGGAGCCGCATTTTTTGGATCATCCGGCCAGCCGGACGGAGCATATGATGCAATTGCGGCGTCACTACAATCAACAGGATACTGATAACTATTCGTGGGATTAGAGTAATACTGCTCATACACTGCCTGCATTGCGCGCATATCGCCAAGACGACGCGAGTCGCGGGCTTTTTTTTGTGCCGTGGTATAACTTACCGCACCCAAACCAACCAAAATGCCAATGATTGAGATCACCACTAATAATTCAAGCAAGGTAAAACCACGTTGGAAAATGTTCTTTCTGTTCATAGTCATAGAAGCCAAGTATATACCAACCACTATCGCTGTACCACAATCTTTATGATGGTTGTCGGCAGGTTGGGGGACCGGAGTCCATCGATATCGAATGCAATAATTTTGGCGGAAAATGCGCAGACAGTTCCAACAGAACAAACATACGTGTGCGTTGTGGTGATTTGGTCTTTGGTAAACTCTTCTTTTGAACCGTCCCCAAAATCAATCACAACCTTTTGCAAGGTCGCGCCTGGAGCGCTTACCACCGCCGCAAAAGCGAGCACACCATTATCTGCGGTCAAGTTCACCGTTTGCTCACCCTGCACATCAGCCTTTTGCTGAGGATCCGAACGAAATGAAAGCACGAGCGGGCGAGATGTACAGGCCGAATAACACGAGCTTCGACAATCCTGCGCGACTCCGGCAACGGGTAGCCCATCTGGAACTTGCGTAACCGCGTCACAACATTGGTATCCCCATCCCGCGCAAGTACTTTCGGGATACTGCATACGCACAATAGACTGTTGTGTAGATTTTTGAAGAGCAGGGGCGTCTGTGGCGGCATCACGAATGTTCATGCGATAGCGACGTCCCCACAATCCCAACTCCATTGTTGTATGTATTGGCTTGCCAACTCCAAAAAATAATCCGGAGCTCCCTGGCATTCTTGTTACAAACATCGGCAAGGAAACCGTGCGAAGCAGGATCGGATCTTGTTCATGTTGCGCACACACAAGCTCTACTTGATAGGTGTGGTCATCGACAAATCGTATCTGTAGTCCGCTCAATGCATTTCCTGAATCTATACCAGGAAAAGTGTTTTCGCAACTGGTGGTATACTCTTTTGCGTTTACCGCGGACGCGCGTAAGCGATCGGCGTCACGTTGAACGGTGTACTGGCCCCACAACAATAACCCTTCTCGGGAGATCAAAAATACCACACCAACCAACAGTCCAAGACCAACCAAAAATTTCGCAAGCAACAGTAAAACGCGCATAGAATATTTATACTCTATCCAGGGTTATGGAGTCTATCGACATCTAACTATCTTCACCTACAAGAGCGAAAGATACCATTGTAAAATCTTATCACCAAACACCAAGGTTATCGCTGATCCGACAACCAAAAAAGGACCGAATGGCACGGTTTGGCGAAACTTTTTCTTCTTGAATGCAATGAGTGCAACACCAGTGACAGCGCCAATCACAAACGACAAAAAGAGGCCAACGAACATATTTGGCCAACCCAAGATCAATCCAAGCGGAAACACAAACTTGACATCACCAAGCCCCATGCCACGTTTTTTTGTTGCTATCCATAATCCGAGAAACATAAGAGAGGACACAGTTGCGCCAGCGAGTGTTAACCAAAAATCGACAGGCCGCATGACGTGAAACATATAGAGCATGATGCGATAGAGAAGCCCAAGTCCTGTTAAAACAGTCAGCACGCTATCCGGAATAATACCATAGAGGAGGTCTGCGAAAAAAATCGAGATAAGACAAACACCAACAAACAACCAAAAAGCTGGTTGAAGGAGTGAGAATGGTTGAGTGCTTAATCGAAAAAACGTAAACCCTATGAGATACCACCACACAAAAAGACCGGCGGTCATCATCTCGATTGCTGGATAGTCCCATGAAATCGGTTTTTTACAGTTTCTACACATTCCACTCAAAAGAAAAAAGGATACAACCGGAATATTGTCATACCACCGGATCAGTTTTTTACAATGCGGACATTTTGATCTTCCGGTCACGTAGGACTCATCGTGCACCGTGCGATATATCAATACATGCAGAAAACTGCCGATGACCAATCCAAAAAGAATAAGAAAGAGAATAATGACAAACATGTCCACAGTCTAGATGATGAATGGTGGGCTTGCAAGGCGAGTAGGCTGGATAGAATCTAGATTCTAGATCCTAGATACTACTACGGGAGACAGATGAACTCGGTGGTATACAACGGCAAAGGCGAGTATCCGCTTGATCCAGCGGGACATGCTCCCGTTGGAAGTGCGGTATAGTGATCTCTGCATGCATCAAGCGCTTCTTTTTGGAAGGCCTTGGATGCCGGTGCAAAACACGCATACATTGTCGCGTTTGTGGTTGCTGCTTTATACAACCACAACTCCCCACCTAAACGTGGACTTGTTAAACGTTGAGTAAATCCTTCTTTCACCTCGGCCGTGTCGGTGAGGGCAAGTAACCATGGAACTGCCGTGGCATCTGTCATTTTACAGAACTCTCCCGGCACAGCCCCAGCATTTGCCGTGGTTGCACAGCTTGCTGGCGTACCCCCTGCAAAAACGGTTATCGCTGGCTGACTTACCGTCAACAACGTGTTGTAGGTTGCGTCGTTCCATGGGTAAATTTCGTGAATAGCGTAGTACCGGTCGATCGCGTTAATTAACTGGGCAGCATCAGAACGATGGCCCGTGTCGCGACCTTTGTTGATTTGCTCAATAGGATTGATAGAGGAGAGGACTGCAACTGCAAGAACACCGATAACCGCGATCACCACGAGAAGCTCAATCATGGTGAAACCGAGTTGGGCAAGAATTCTTTTCATGGACAGGATCCTTCAATTACTCTTACGTATACAGAGTACACACGTTTACTCGGTGGTGTCAAGAGCCCTTGCTTGACAAGGACCAGTTTGTGTTTGTTAAAACTTACTCGTGAGATCATAGATCGGCAGCACAATAGCAATAACCAAGAATCCTACCGCAACACCAAGCACCACCATGATAATTGGTTCCAATGCCGTAGAAAGATTTTTGACTGCGTGTTCACTCTCGGACTCATAGTACGAAGAAAGCTTCAGCAACACTTCATCGAGTTTTCCTGTTTCCTCACCAACAGCGGTCATTTGACTCACAAGTTGTGGAAAATCTTCCTGCCGACTCATCGCTTCGGCAAAAGCGACACCTTTCTCAACATCTTGCGCCGCCTTCGCAAGACCAACACGAAACCGTACGTTTTCTAGAGAGTCGGCAACAATTTCTAATGCCGATAACAGTGAAACACCCGCACCAATTAACAGCGCGATGGTGCGAGAAAACTCGGTCATCATAATCTGAATCTTCAACTTCCCATAGATTGGGATTTTTAATAA
>CAYILC010000068.1:0-3868 GCA_964364145.1 uncultured Pseudomonadales bacterium | reverse complement strand
TCCAAACAAACAATTGAGTAACACGCTTGCTGCCAGTCCATCTAAACCATCAGTCACGTTTACTGCATTTGCAAACGCCACGACGGTAAACGCGGCAAACAGAATAAACCATGGACCAAGATGTAAAATGCCAAAGAAGGGGATATTCACAATCGAGATGCCGAGTTGGAAATAAAGCATACCTCCAATGATTGTTGCTAAGATGCATTGCACCGCCAGTTTTTGCCACATGCGCAACCCAAAAAACCCAGATTTTTCGAAGCCGAAAAACTTCTTGATATCGTCGTATAAACCTAATATACCGAACGATAAAAACGTGAAGAAAATCACATTGAGCTCTTTATTTTGCGGATACACATTGGTCACCGAAATACCGAGTATGCGAAGGAGTTGAAAGATTGAAACAAACACCATCGCAACAACAAGGATTATCAGCAATCCCCCACCGATTGGTGTTCCAACCTTATGCTTATGAAACCTGTCGAAAATTGGCGTGAGTTTGCCAAACATATCCTGTGTCTTGTCGTTTTTCCGTTGAAACTTGAGTGCATACAGAAGATTAATAAACGGGACAATACATATTCCAGTGAGAATGAAAGAAAAAAGTACTAGACCTAATATGAGTCCCATAGATAGGAGTATTGTAGCGCGTTTTAAAAGAGTTCGCTTTATGCTCGCACAATCTGCGCGCCAATCGCCCGCAGTCTATGGTCGAGCTGTTCATATCCACGGTCAATCTGCTCCACGTTTGTAAGTTGTGTTGTTCCAGGAGCAACAAGTGCTGCGAGCACCATCGTTGCACCTGCTCGAAGATCCGGCACATGAAACTTGCCTGCCTTTAATGCCGTTACACCGGTAATTTCCACGGCATGCGGAATGTTGTCGTTTTTATCATATGGAAAGTTGTAAAATTTTTGCGGATCTTTCACTTTTGGACTAAACAATCGGGCTTTTGCACCCATTGTTTCCAGTCCAGGAATATATTGAAACCTGTTCTCGGAAACGGTTTCGTGAATAATACTTTTACCCTCCGCTTGTGTTAATAAGACCGCCCAAAGTGGCTGCCAGTCCGTCATAAATCCTGGGTACGGCTGCGTTTCCATGTTCACACTTTTCAGCTTTCCTTTGTGATAAAAGCGAATTCCGTACGATCCAACCTCATACCCCGCGCCCATTTCACCAATTTTGTCCAAAAATGCTTGAAGATGTTCCTGTTTCGCATTTTCAACAATAATGTCGCCTTTGGTTGCTATCGCGGCGCACGCGTACGACACGGCTTCGTTGCGATCCGGCATGATTTGGTGCACAACAGGCTGAAGTTTTTCCACACCATTAATCTCAATCACGCGGTTTGCGTGACGATGAATATGCGCTCCCATCTCGATTAAATACTCAATAAGATCATCAATTTCCGGCTCCAGTGCAGCATTTTCTAAAATCGTTTTTCCTTGGGCAAGTACCGCAGCCATGATCAAAGTTTCTGTACCGGTGTGCGTGTTCTTTTCAAAACGGTAGGTTGTGCCTTTAAGCTTTCCTTGGACCGTAGCCTCCAACGTATTCCCATGATTGATAATTTTTGCGCCTAGTGCTTCCAATCCGTGCAAATGCCAATCAATTGGGCGTTTTCCAATCGCATCTCCACCCGGCAATGGAACAACCGCGTGTCCAAACTTTGCCAACAATGGACCCAGAAACATCGTTGAAGCCCTTGATAACACTCCATATTTTTGCGGAACCGTGTCGCTTTTTATGCCTTTACATGAAATGAACATTGTGCGCTCACCCGCAACTTTGGTGGTTGCGCCAAGATCTTCTAAGATTTGTCGAGTGATCTCAACGTCATTGATGTGTGAAAAGTTTAACAGTCTTGATTCACCTTCTGTGAGCATCGAAGCAATCATCAACTTGAAACTTGCATTTTTAGCACCGCCAAGGCGAACAGAACCGTAGAGAGGCTTCCCACCTTTAATAATGAATGTATCCATCTGTGTGCTTTCTCCATCCTGATTTGACCGTCTTTAGCCAACCAGGAAAACCTCACGCTCTAATTCTACTCCAAATTTCTTTTTCACTACTGCCTTCACATGTTCGGCAAGTTTGAGTACATCACTAGTTGTTGCATGACCAGTATTGAGAATAAAGCTCGCGTGCTTATCACTCACCACCGCATCACCAATTCGTGCACCTTTAAGCCCTGCCTGATCGATAAGCTTGCCAGCTCCTTCGCGCGAACCATTTGGCATCATGGGATTTTTGAACATACATCCGGAGCTTGGCGTCCCAAGCGGCTGTGTGTCTGCACGGCGTTTTGTGCTTTCTCTTGCTTTCTGTTCCAACTCGTCTTTATTGCCTTTTTTTAACGTAAATCGAATAGTGATAATCACCTCGTGCGTTTTTTGAAGAATCGAGTAATCGTACGCAAACCGCATCTCGTCTTTTGTGTATATTTTTTTGACACCGCCTTTGGCAATCACCTCAACTTGATCCACATCGTTGCCGATGAGTTCCTTCATATAGTGCGAGTTGTTATAGATTGCGCCACCAATTGTGCCGGGAACACCAAGAAAACATTCCAAACCTTCTAAACTTTGATCGATGCTCGCACGAACGGCCAAGTTTGTTGGAGTTCCGCTTTCAACCTCAAAGATGTACGTACTGTCATCAAGTTGCGATGCGTGAGTTCTGGACACCATGTTTTTAATGACCAATCCGCTAATTCCTTCATCCGGCACGAGACTATTGCTCATTCCACCCAAAACCAGATATTTTTGTTGATTTTTCTCGCACCAGATCACGAGGTTTTCGAGATCTTCTTTTTTCGTTACAATCACAAAAATCTCCGCTGGCCCGCCGGATTTCATATAGGTGTGTGAAGAAAGAGGCTCACCAAGTTTGAACGAGAGGTTTGGAAAAGTAGTTTGAAGCTCCTCAAGTGTTTGAGATGTCATTGTGGGTATTATACCGTAGAAATTTACTCTACAACGGAGAAAAACGAATTTCTAGTTTACTCTTGAGCGCAACTGCAATTCTCTTTAATACAGCAACAGATGGATTTGCTTGTCCTATTTCTAGTCGAGAAATAACTGATTGCTTTGTTCCAATTCTTTTTGCAAGTTCGGCCTGTGTTAGTTTTCTTTCTTTACGCGCAGAAATCACAGCACGAATAAGTGCAAATTCAGGCTGAAGTCTGTCATATTCTTGTTTAACAGCAGGATCTTTTAACAATTCTTTTTTGTACTGATTGAAGTTTAAATATTTCGTTTTCATATAGCATATATGCTATATCGTATCTTTCAATCTGTCAATTGCTGTTTTGAGTTCTCGCAGAGGAGTCTTTTGTGTTTTCTTGTGAAAGGCATGAAGTAATATGTATTTTTTTCGTTGATACGTATACAAAATTCGAATGGAAACCCTCCCCGTGATCCGAAGTTCATATAAATGCTTGTCGAGTTTTTTACTGTACGGTGGTTTTAGGTATGGACCAAGAGTTTGTAAAAGTTCTATTGAACGCACTATTCTTGCTCGAATTACTTTAGTTTGTTCATCAATAAATATTTTTACGGGAAGTCTCCCACTTTTTGTTGTATAAAAACAAACAAGATAGCTCACGATCGAAGTATACGATCCTAGGCTCTTTTTTCAATACTGAAAGCTATTTTTGTAAAGTTCCTGTAAGACCTATAACACTTTATATCTCAACTGTACCAACCCTTCTTCCAACTCTGTGCTTCCTAAGAACTTTAACTTTTCAAATGCTGGGAACGATTTCATAAGCGTTTTCCCTTCGCCAATAAAATACGGATGCACACTCAACCATATTTCATTAATCAGGTGTTCCTGCATAAAAGCCGTATTTAAAGTCATACCT
>CAYILC010000067.1:0-4050 GCA_964364145.1 uncultured Pseudomonadales bacterium | reverse complement strand
TTTTTTAACACATGAAGCAGAGTTTCGTGCAACTTTGGAGTTACTGCCTTCCGTTGTTTATATTCCTTTATTGCTTGGTTACCAATCTTCAGCAAAGACTCTTCTTCCAGATACCGCATTCTCTTTATATGTTCGTTATATTGCTTTGTGTCCAACAACACGATATCGGGTTGACCATTATTCAACACCACAATGGGCTCTTGGTGTTTTTTTGCAGCAGTTACGATGGCCCTATAATTTCTTTGAAGGTCTGCAACGTTGATCATGCGCGGAATAAGATTCATCATATAAACATATGATAATTCACTGATGATGATATGTCAATAATACGATATCACTGTGAGTGTTTCTTGTAAGCAGATTCGCATTATTCATACGACTTTTGTGCAGTATATCCACCTTGCGCAGCACCCTGTTGACCATGTGGAGTGAAAGGCCTGCGTGGTCCACGGTTTCCGCCTCTGTCTCCACCAAAACTTCGACCGCCACCATATCCACCACCGCCACCTCGGCGATCTCCGCCAAAACTGCCTCGATCATTACCTCGATCACTCCCACCAAATCCGCCCCCACCACCTCCACCAAAGCCGCCCGAACCCATTCCGCCCCCGCCATTTCGAGCTTTAGCCTGTTCCTCCTGCTCTTTCGTCAACATCGTAAGGTTGTAGCGACCCTGGTCGTCTACTTCCATCAGGCGAACATGCACCTTGTCGCCAACCTTCACCAAGACATTTGGATCCGAGACAAACTCGGTACTCATGCGCGAGACGTGCACCAAGCCATCGCGGCCAGGCAAGAACTCCACAAAGATACCAAAACGCTCAATACGCGCTACCGTTCCATCAAACTCTTCGCCAGGAGTTACATCGCGCATCATGCCGCTAATCCACTTTTGAGCTTTATCGATCGATTCTTGATCCGGTGAGGAAATATTTACGATACCCTTGGTCTTTTCCTCGTTCTCATCAACATCCACCTGTGCGCCAGTAACCAAGATAATATTTTTGATCATCTTGCCGCCAGGACCAATGAGTTCGCCGATGCGCTCAAATGGGATTTCAAGTTGAACAATCTTTGGGGCAAATTTTGAGAGCTCTTTACGAGGCTCTGGAATCACTTCGAGCATCTTGCCCAAAATGAACATTCTGCCTATTTTGGCCTGCGCCAACGCTTTCGTCATGATCTCCAAAGAAATGCCTTTGACCTTGATATCCATCTGCAACGCCGTAATTCCATCAGCAGTTCCAGCAACCTTGAAGTCCATGTCGCCGGTATGATCTTCCATTCCTTGAATGTCGGACAATATTTCTGTGCGCTTGCCGTCGGTCATCAAACCCATAGCAATACCCGCCACCGGTTTTTTCAACGGAACACCTGCGGCCATGAGTGACATGGTGCTACCACACGTGGAAGCCATCGAGGTTGAGCCGTTCGAACTCATGATCTCGGACACAACGTGAATGGTATATGGAAACTCTTTTTGCGATGGCAACATTGGAACAAGCGCGCGTTCTGCAAGCGCGCCGTGGCCAATTTCACGGCGCTTTGGAAAACCAATACGACCGGCTTCACCAGATGCGTATGGAGGCATGCTGTAGTGATGAATATAATGCTTTTCTTCCTCACCTTCCATGTCCTCAATGAGCTGACCCAACGATGGAGCACCCAACGTGGTAACAGTCAAAGCCTGTGTTGAGCCGCGCTTGAACATGGCCGAACCATGCACGCGTGGCAACAAGTCTATTGCGCAGGTAATTTGACGAATCTCATCTAACTTTCGGCCATCCGGACGAATTTTGTCTTCTAATGTCTGGCGGCGGGCCTCGTTACGAACTAATTCCTGAAATGCTTCCTTCACTTTACCTGCATCCAAAGCTTCATCTGCCTTCACAATCTCTGCCACAAACTCCTCAAGACCAAGCGGTTCAAGAAGCGCCTCGTGCTTCACAAGCTCCTTCACTTCTTTTGCGTATTTTTTGCCCAGCGTTTTAATAAGGCTCGCATCTGGCAATATTGGCTCAAACACAAATTTTGCTTTACCAATATCTTTGACCATTTCCTCAATGCTTTCGATCACTCCATTCACCACTTCTTGTGCTTTTGCGAAGGCCTTCAACACGAGGTCTTCATCAACCTCGTTCGAGAACGACTCGACCATCACAATAGCGTCTTTTGCGCCCGATACGATTAAATCCAAATCCGAGTTCTTACGCTCTTCATATGTTGGGTTGAATACAAACTCTTTGGATGTTTTATCAAAACCAATGCGCACGCCGGCGATTGGACCATCAAACGGTATACTGGAAATGCTTATCGCGGCAGAACCCGCAACCAACGCAATCATATCGGGATCGTTTTCCATGTCGACAGAGAGCACTGTGGTAACAAGTTGTACCTCGTTCATAAATCCAGTTGGGAACATTGGACGGACAGATCGATCAATAATTCTTCCCTTCAAAATGGCCTCGTCATTTGGACGACCGTCACGTTTCACCCATCGTGAACCTTTAATGCGACCGCCTGCGTACAGTTTTTCCACATACTCAACTTGGAGAGGGAAGTAGCCTAATTTACTAATACCACAGGACACGATCGTGGCGTGCACCACCGTTTCACCGCACGTTGCCAAGACCGCGGCGTTTGCTTGTTCGGAAAACTTTCCGACTTCAAGCGTGATTTCTTTTCCGCCTACGCGGACAACCTTCGAATACACATTCGAAAAACTTGGTTTTGTCATACTGTTTATTGAGAGTATCGAGAGGGAATTCAGTGTTCGCATCTGCTGTTTTGGCTCTCTTTAGGAAAACCACGCACATGTGAATACTCAACTCCGACTTAAAACTCTTTCCTTTCTTTTCTTCCGCACGAATTCTTGCGTATGTATTTTTGTATTGCGGGTATTATACCAGACGCGCCCTACTATATGCACGCACCTGTTCGACAAAGAAGGTTTTGACTGTACCCCACTCGAGTGGTTTAAGTAAATTAATCGATTCATCTGCATCAGCATCGACAAAATACGTCAGACTACGAAGGAGATGAAATGGATCCGTACTTGCAGCTGCATACTTCTGCTGAAAAGCCTCAAGGAGCTTGTCTAACGTATATTCATGCAGAATCATGTAGAGATCGTAAAAATCTCTGCGCAATCCACGTGAACTAATGGCATCGAGTTTCATACAGGCACAATCCAGTTCTTGCGCTAGTGCGGCCAAAAGACGTTTTGTCTCTGGAGAGACGGTTTTTGTAAACATCGAACCTCCTCTTGAGGAACATCATAAAGATATGCAAAGAATGTCGCGGTTTTTTTATCAATTACTCTTGATGTTTGGAGCACATCACGTACTGCGTGTTCACCAAATATTGTGAGTAACCACCGAAAAGCTTCTTCATTCCCCCAAGTCATAATACGCTCAACAACGTATACCTTATGTTTGACAAGATCTATCTTTGTTGGGTCAACATCCCAAAAGTATTGATAAAGAAACGAGGGGAGTGTTGCTTGAGCAGAAACGACATCCATATCTGGATATGATACCATGAAACTCGATACTTTACTTCGTTAAATCAAGCTTCTTAATCAACGCTTTATAGCGTTTCTCGTCTCGGCGAGCCAAGAAGTTGAGTAACCGGCGGCGCTTTGCGACCATCTTCAACAACCCCTTGCGAGAGTGATTGTCTTTCTTATGTTTCTTTAAGTGGTCGGTGAGCATGTTGATTTTGTTGGTCAACAGCGCAACCTGAACCTCCGGTGAGCCGGTGTCGCCTGCCTTGGTGGCATAGTCACTGATAATTTTTGTTTTGGCATCTGTAGGAAGTGCCATAGTGTCTCCTGTCTCTGCCGAGCTTGTCTCTTGCGAGTGCGCTCTAAGGATTTCCCTTATGTATGATCTTTACTGTTGAGCGCGCAAGGCGAGGTAAGTGTTATAGAGGTGTATTGTAGCACAATTTGAATTAAGCCTGGGAATCGGGCGCTTTGAGAGATCCGTCTATAAACTTCTGTTGAAGGTTTTCGACAAACTGATCGACCGTTACACCAGTATGCTGCTG
>CAYILC010000066.1:0-4186 GCA_964364145.1 uncultured Pseudomonadales bacterium | reverse complement strand
GCTCAGTGGTAGAGCAGCTGTTTTGTAAACAGCAGGTCCAGGGTTCGAATCCCTGAGATGGCTCACGTTGGATACTCGTTCAGTAAACACTTAATATTGCGTTGTAAATTAAAGGGAATACTATGCCAAAATCAAAAAAAGGACCACGACAAGCGTTTGGATTAAAGTGTTCTGCGTGTGGAATGTTTAACTACATTACGCAACGCAATAAAATGAACACGCCAGAAAAATTAAAGCTCAATAAATTCTGCAAGACATGCAGAAAAGTGACCGAGCACAAAGAGTCGAGTAAGTTAAAGTAGGGTATTGTTCAAAAATTTCTTTTCTCGTTTGAATTTTTTATTTCCAATTTTTCGCGACGTTTAAAATATTTTTTGCACCGTTCAAAAAGAGCGGAGGCAAGTCAAGCGCATTTTGCTGCGCTTTTGCAAACCAACTATCGTGATGGTGAAGTATTGGCGAGGCCAAGATTGCGAGTTGCTCTTTGATGTGGGTCACGTTCGCGCGGCGTGCAACGCCGCGCTGTTCTAGCACTTCTTGAATATTGCGTTCCCAGTCGCCCCACGGCGCTAATAGTAACAAAAAGCAACCGGCCGCTACCGCGTCATACGCCATGTCGCCGGAAGGTTTGGTGATCAATCCATCGGCCCATGGAAAGGCATATGCAATAAGCTGTTCGTTAATCCCAACAATATGTTTTCCATGAATAAGTCTGAACCCCGCATTCTCGTTTTCCAACTCGCCAATTTCAATGCCTTTTTCTTGTGCGATGTTTTGCACCATCAGTGTGAAGTCGTGGTTTGTTCCGCCATAACACAGCAGTTGAATGGGGGGATGTTCCTGTTTCAGCAAATCAAACAATAGATGCAAGATTTCATGAATTTCGTCTTTATTCGTTCCAAGACCTCCGGTTGTAATACATAACCGCAACGGGCGTTTTTTCAGCAAAAATGGGTTTTTCTTTTTGCGCGCAGCAATAATTCTGGGATCAACAGGCGGGCCGGTAACAATGATGCGGTCGGGATCAACGCGTTTGCCCATCATTTCCACTTTTTCAATAAAATCTTCTTTTGTTTTTTCATCCATCACGCAAAACTTCATATTTGGGAGATGGGAGAGCGTCAAATATTGATCGCGAACATGCGGATCGGTGACTACTTGTACAACACGCTTTCCTGTTCCGCCCAAAATATTTCCGGTCTCGTAGTGAAATGAGATAATTGGTCGGTCCACATTTTCAAACAAGTACAGAAGCGGCGGGGTAATGGCACTGGTGATTGGCAGTCGGTTGCGTACATAGGTATCTACTTGATCTTTTACCCATTTCAAAAACGCGTTACGCGCCAGTTTGCGGCCGATGTACTCTGTCGACTGAATCTTTGACCAATCTTCAGACCGAACATAGTTTGTTGGATCCACAAGCCAAGCGATATTGGTGTCGCACGGGGAGGTAATCTTCTCTGAAAGAGGACAGTCACGATCTGCTCCTAACGACATCCACGCATGCACAGCCACACCAAACGCCATCGAGAAATGCGCGCGCGAAAACACCACATCGCGCATAAGCGGATCGTGAACCATACCATAGAACTGTTTGAGATCCTCACGGAAAGTTGCCGAGACAGTGACGATGGGGAAGCGTGTGTGTTCAAGAATATGTTTATCTTTTTTGAGAAGGGAAACTGTTTGATGGTCGAGCAGGTCGGTTGACATGGTTTCAGTCTAACAGGAATCCTGTACAATACTCAACATTGGGGGTGTCGTTTATCGGTAGGACATTCGTCTCCAAAACGAAGAAGAGTAGGTTCGATTCCTCTCACCCCCGCACCTTTGAGAACAAGTTTGGCAAAGAACAACGTATTTTCTTTTACAGATTATGAAAACTTCAAAAACTTTGGTTTTCTTGGTAATGACAATCATTGTTTTTTTATGTATCTCAATTATACTTTATCAGCATCAACTTAACGTATTGAGAGACGCATCTCTTCAGAAACCTTCTTATGGAATAACCCTTGGTGAAGGAGTGTATTTCATTGGCGACCCAATACAAATTTTTGATATTCCTCCTAAGGAATTTAGTTCTGTATCATCGGGTGATGTTAACGATACCGTTTATACAAAAAATAAAGTCAGGAAGGAAGTTCTATACGAAAATCACAAAATATTTTCTGTTCAACTTTCTCCCTTAAAGAACAGGATAGGACTTTTTTATTATCCCGACGACTTTCAAGAGAATCTTGAAGTAAAAATTTTCAATATCGATAGGGGTAACTATAAGGAAATCTTTCACTCCAATTTTAATCCTTGGAGTGTGAGAGGTAATCTTCATTGGTTGGGCAATGATCACGTTTTCTTTACTGTATATTGTGGGAGTTCATGTCAGGGGCTCGTCCTACTCGATGTCATAACAGGAAGGACGCACAACACAACAATTGCTTCAATGTCTTCATTAAAAGCAAAGTCATATACGATCTTTCCCGATTGGTTTAGCAAAAAGGAATTTAGATTTGATGGTCTTATAAATGAGATGAATGGAGAGATGAAAAATGGCCAAGCATATTTGGTTTTCAAGACAGTTCATGATGATGGATCTACATTGGAAGAAAAACGATTTCTTTTTACAGGAAACTTCTTAAGATCTATAAACTAGAGATCATTTCAAAATCTCACTTTTTTCCAACATCATGTCTTTGGAAAGAGTAACTTCAGTACAAGCACTTGAAAAGTACACAAAAAGGTCTTATAATGAGCCCATATGAGTGCTAGTGTAACCCAAATCAAAATTTCTCTCCCAGATCCGCTCTATGATTATCTCAGTAGTAAAGCGGGAAAATTTGGCCTGACATTGTCTTCTTATGTCAAAAATCTCATCATTGATGATGTGAAAGACATGGATTACCCTGTGTATCAAGCTTCTGATAAGATTGAAGAATCGTATAAAAAAGCTCTTCAAGAAAGAAATCAAGCAACTGAAATAAGCGATGTGGATGAGTATTTTAAAACTTTATGATGAAGGTAAAGTTTAGCTCTATTTTTGAAAAAAAGTTGAAAACAATCAACCACAAAGACAAAAAGTTAAGCATAAAAATACAAAAACAGTTGAAGTTATTCCAACTCAACCCCCATCACCCCTCATTACAGTTGCACAAATTAAAAGGCGATCTGAAGAATGTTTGGAGTATATCGGTGACGATAAGTTTTCGACTCCTTTTTGTTGAGGACAATGACCGTTACTTTTTCGATATGGGTGAACATGATGAAATATATAGATAACAGACTCAAATCCTTTTAAACCCTCTTCGCTTTAATCGCCATGAACAACGGAAACTCCGCGCGACTGCGGTTTTCCATCTTGGCTGCTTTGCCCACACTCACTTTATCTGAGCCCAACTCTTCAATAACCTCTATCACAAATCCAGCCTTTTGTAAAAATGCGCTGTACGCACTCATAGGTTGGTGGTACGACCACGTGATTGCTGATCGCTGGCCTTTGCTTGGTTCTGCGGTAATCGGGATTTTTAGTGGTGAAAAATATCGATCAACTCTGCGAAACTGTGTTTTTGTTAACTCATCGATGCCCCAACTCGATTGTCTTGGGATGCGAAAGGCAGGGTGGTTGAGGATAAGAACGAGCGTTCCATTTAGCGCTAAACGTTCGGCGGCTTGTTTCAATGCAAGCTCGGGCTCTTCGATATTCTGCAGAGCCAACACAATGGCCGCGTGCGAAAAATCAGTTTTCTGAATAGGGAGAGGTCGCGTCACACTACCAACCACAACGTGATGATTGGGATTATGGATCTGCGTTTTTGCATAGTTGATAAGAGAGGAGGAGATATCTATGCCTTGATAATAAACGCTTGGTGGGATCTGGCGCTCCAAGACTCCTTGACCGCACGCAAGATCGAGTAAAGAAGAGTTTTCGGAAAGATTGAGCAACCGCAACACTGCCGGAATCACCACATGTTGGTGGTAATAGTTGCCACTTTCACCCACAGTTTTTGTGTACCACTTACTCACCGGTTGCCATGAAGTGTTTTGACGATTGACGCTTGTTGGAGGTGGATTCATGTGTGGTTTTACATCGGCAGCAAAAAGTTTGCGATGCCGCTAATAATTGGTCGGATGAGGTAGTTTACCGGTGATTCACTATTCCCAAAAGGGAAGATGAGAAAAATCAAAATAATAA
>CAYILC010000065.1:0-4357 GCA_964364145.1 uncultured Pseudomonadales bacterium | reverse complement strand
TTAGTCAGGCGATTGATAACCCAACAAACTTGTACGCGATTACGCTGAGATAAGAATAGACTTGTAGCGAAATAAACAACACATGAACATAAACCCTCAAGCCTTGCGAGTACTCTGCTTTGGTGATTCAAATGTTTGGGGCAGAAGTGGAAAAAGTATAGAACGATATCCTCTGAACATTCGCTGGACGGGAATACTTCAAGAAAAACTGGGCAATTCATATGAAGTCATCGAAGAAGGTCTGCGCAGCAGATTAACAGATTTTGATGACGATGATCCCCAATTCCCAGGCAGAAATGGTCTTGCGTATCTTCGACCATGTCTAGAGAGCCATAATCCACTTGATATTGTTATCCTCTGGCTTGGTACAAATAATTTCAAAACTCGATTCAACCAAAATGCTCCTATGGTTGCTCAGTCTATTGGTCGTATTGTTGGTGTTGTGAAATCAGTTGCGCATACTCCGCAACACACCGCTCCCCAAGTGATTCTCATTTCACCGCCAATAGTGAGAGAAGAATACTTGCCAAGTAGTCAATTTGCCGGGGCTAGAGAGAAAATAAAACACCTTGGAAAATATGTAGAAGATGTAGCAAAACGATTGGGTT
Source organism: uncultured Pseudomonadales bacterium (assembly GCA_964364145.1). Classification (GTDB taxonomy): domain Bacteria; phylum Patescibacteriota; class Microgenomatia; order UBA1400; family UBA12028; genus CAYILC01. The sequence goes on along the minus strand of CAYILC010000065.1, from coordinate 3,749 downwards.
GTGATTTCATTGATATGGCACAACATGTACAACCAGGAGATGCTGATGGCGTTCACCTAGAACCGGATCAACATCACATTGTTGCGGATCTCCTGCGCAAAAAGATCATTTAATACACATCTTCGTGCTTACCAATGTGATACACGTAGATCCCTTCTTTTTCGAGCAAGACCAATATTCTAATACTTTTGTCAACTGAAATAGACCAATAGGCTTCGGAGTGAAGTTTATGTAGTCTAAGTGAAGGATGAGTGGGATTTTCCAGTAGAATACGAAGCTGTTTATGTATTTTAACTTGTAACGCTTTGTTTCCCTTAATGACTTTTTTATATTCGAGTTCAAAAGATTTAGTGAAACGTAGTTGCATGGATTATTTTTCCAAGGTCTTGAGGTACTTATTCAACTCCTTAGAGTTATCAATGATTGTGTACTCACCCGCTGCAATTTCTTTGTTCGCTTTTGCAAATAAAGATGAACTTTTAGAGGCAAAATAGCTACCCATGAGCATTCTAATAAAATCCTGTAGGCTAATGCCAATTTTGTCCGCCTCTTGTGTAGCGTTCTGCAAGATACCTGGAGATAAACTGAGTTTTATAGTATTCATGGTACTAATATAGCACCATATTGGTACATTTCAATACTATAATTCTCGAAATACAGATTATTAGACTGTGTCCCAACCTGTTGAGATCTGGAACGGGTTGTTTCGAAGTTTGAAACCAGGCAGCGCTGGACTTGGACTAGCATACTCCGTATAGGGTTTCGAATACGTACTTAGTCTCGAAACAGATGTATAATCATCGAATGGGAAATCCCTCTGAAAAGTGGATATATAGCCTAGGTTCGGCGGTGTTAAGGAAAGTGCGTTTACATAATGCACTCGATTCACTCATCACGGTAATTGTTATTATTTCCCTCCCCTGCTTTGGGCTGTACTTGATAACCAAGTCTTGGCTACTACTCATCCTTGCAGCTCTTCCTGTTTTGTATTTCTTAAGAGCATATGAACATATGATGAAACATGATCCTGGCTTACTTCGCACGGAAGAGCATGAGGAACGAATGATGCAAATAGTAGCAGGACTAGGTGAAAAAGGTAAAGAAATATCAGAAGAAAAATTGATGACATTTCCTTCAGTTTCTCTCCAAAAAGGGAGTTCATTACCACAAAAGAATCAACAGGAGATTGCCACAGGGAAAGGTAGCCAGAAATGAGAAAAATATACCTTCTCAGTTTTGATCCACACAAAAGCGATGTTGCCCGCCTGCATTCTGTGATTAGTACCAACCCATATATTCAAAACTGGTGGCACTATCTAGGCTCAACTTATTTAATCTCCTCGATTTACACGATTAGCACAATTCAAAGCCAGCTTCTACAAGGATGGCCAGGAAATTCCTTTCTTCTTATCGAAGTAAATCCGCACACAGCAACCGGCTGGTTGCCAAAGGCTGCTTGGGATTGGATTACCGTTGAAAAAACGAAGCTTTATTGATGTCTATCTCGGCCAAAATCGTCTTTGTGTCCCCACCAGGTGAGATATGGAATCAGGTGTTGGGTGATCTAGCACGGTTGTTTCGACAGCTTGTTCCAGATGTGAAGAAACTTGGGGTTGCCTACTCCCATTAAGGTATAAAATAATGCTGAGACAATTCAAAAACGACAAGTTTCCCACCACATTAAAACAGTGATATTATGTGGGAGATGAAAGATTTTCTAAAGGCAAAAAGTAAGTACTTCTTTTTATTTTTTGAAACACCTCATTGGGTTGGTGTTGTGGTTTATTTACTCGTAGGAATGTCATATGGTTCTCAACCTGGCGGAAGTGTTATTGAAGGAGTAATAGTTTGGATTTTTGTTATTGCCTTAATGTTTTCCTTTTGGAGTAAACAAAATAACAGCAAGCAAAAACACAAATGACTGAAACAATAACATTATTAAAAATAGTAATGCCAAATGAGGAATGGCTGAATAAGCATAGATGGCATCGGTTGGCAAAGGTTCTTTGGTATTTTTCATTGAGTTTTAACATTCTTTACTTATTGATGCCAATTCTTGAGAATGGGTTTAGTTATAAATTTAATGACTTTGTGACGATTCTACTAACAAGTTATTTATTTGTACCAATTACATATAGGATTATTTTGTACATTTTTGTTGGAGAATTGAAAGAAAAGAAATAGGTTTCTATGTCAATAAAAAAGAAAGGGGAAATGTCAGATAACATCAAGATTGCACTGATTGTAGGAGTATCAATCTTTGTATCGGTCTGTGTATGGTCGTATGTGACAACAAAAAATAGTGCCGCAAAGCTTATCGTTCAACAAGAACAACAAGCACTGAAAACAAAGCAATATGAATACTGTATTAACTATGAAAGAAACAGTTCAAGCAAAAGATGGGAAGATGAGTGTAATAGCAAAGGATTAGAAACAGGGTGTCTTCTTCCATTAAATATAGCTAATTCGTTTAATAACGCAGGAAAAGAAAATTTGGATAGATGTAAAGCGTTTTTACAACAGTAATGGGTGGATAGCATAACCATCGCAGGCAACAAAGAACCTACACAATACCGCTTGATGTGCAGAAACAATACTACGTTGTGTCCCCACCGGTTGAGATTTGGAACCACATTCTATCAGATCTAACGAAGCTGTTTCGAAATTTGCAGCCAGAGAGAAGCGAACTCGAGCTTGCCTACTCCGTTTAGGGTATGGAACAGTAGAATGAATTTGAGCAATAACCTCCATCCGTGTAGCGTCACATAAGAATGTCACTGAACTGTCTAACAATTTTTGGAGTCTCACGATGTCTTTAAGTAGTTGTTTGGGGTTCAGTGTGAGGAAATGTTTGTACAGTGCACTTTTCACTTTTTGGTCAATGATTGGGAATGCCATCACGCGTTGGTACGGGGTTTGTGTTTCAAATTGTCGTTGTACTGTAGCACCATGTCTCACTTTTTTCATGCATCGCTCTTTCGCTTGAAAGTAGTTGAGGTAATCGGACATCACGGCGTAGAGTTGATTGAGCAGGCGTGTGTGTTCCTGGCTGTCGAATCTCTGATATCCCACATACACTCTGACCTGACTCCAATTGGATTGTTCGACAAAACATTGATCATTCTTCATGCCTTGCCGCGCTCTAGTATACGTGATCTTTCTGCGGTCACAGTACCGTTTGAGATGCCAGTTCACAAACTCTCCACCCGTGTCGAAATCCAACCCTAACACAGGAAAAGGGAATCGCTCTGACGCTTGATCAATTACGGTGGTGGTAAACAGTTCTGACTTTCCCCAGTGCGCCTCATTTTCATGCCAACCTGTGGAGACATCTTCCAAGGACACCGTGTAACAATACTGTCCACTGGGGTTACCTCCATTGTGGTGGACGGAATCAATCTCCAGAAATCCTGGTGTGGTGTGATCCCAATCCGTCCACATTTTGATGGGGATTTGTGATTTAAGGAGTGTTCCTGGTTTTGTTCCTGACCGAGCTTTGAGGGAGAGTTTCTGACGAGCTCCTTGCAGGTGACGGTCAAGCGTCCGTGCTGAAATGCGCGCAATGAGCGTTTTTTCTTCAGTCGTTAAAAGGAGTTCTTGAAATCGCTCCAGTGCATCAATGTACATCGGCATCATCACGATCAGTCGGGTAGAACACGGGAACTTCCCGTAGATCCAGAGTGTTTTAATGATTTTGAAAACGGACGCATACCGTGATGGCGTGTGACGGTGATAGATGCGCATCTTTG
>CAYILC010000064.1:0-4375 GCA_964364145.1 uncultured Pseudomonadales bacterium | reverse complement strand
AATAGTCACAATTCACGACGTGATCCCTTTAGTTTTCCCAAAAGCATATAAGGCGGGAATCAAAGGAACCATACGCTTTTTTCAACAGCAAGTGAGTTTGCTTTCTGTGGCTGCGGTGATCACAGATTCCGAAAGATCTAAACAAGACATCGTGAGCCGTTTGGGTGTACCAGAAGACATAATTCACACGGTGTATCTTGCCGGAAATCCGGAAGTACGCAAACAATCTCCAGATATTCGCGAACGGATTCGACTGCAGAGGAATCTTCCGGGAAAGTTTGCGCTGTATGTTGGCGACATCAATTACAACAAGAACTTGCCACGGTTAGTAGAGGCGTGCTCAATGTTGCCCTCGGATGTCCATCTGGTTTTGGTTGGTCGAACAGTAAACAATATCGAGATATTAGAAGGTCAAGCATTGCACACGGCAATTGAAAACTTTGGTATGAAACAGCGTATTCACCTGTTAACCGATGTTGAAAAGGCTGACGAGTTGTCCGCGATCTTTGGCTTAGCATCTGTGTATGTTCAGCCGTCGCTATATGAAGGATTCGGATTGTCGATACTGGATGCAATGCAGTGCGAAACACCGGTAGTGTGTGCAAACACTTCTTCTTTGCCAGAGGCTGGTGGAAATTCGGCGTTTTATGTTGATCCATATCATTGTAAGCAGATGGCACAGGTCATTGCGAAAGTGATTTCGCTCAATAGTGCAGACCGCAAGGCTCAACGTGCAAAAATGCAAGTGAATCTCTCAAAGTTTTCTTGGGAGAAAACTGCCGAACAAACAGTTGCGGTGTATAAAAAAGTGTTGGGAGTTTGATTTGCAATGAAAAGGTTACTGCCATTTTTCTTCGTTGTATGTACGCTTATTCTTTTTCTTTATCCGTTGTGGTTACCAGGATTTCCATATACGCACGATGGTGAAAATCACTTAGCCCGTATCGCCAACTATGCATTAGCGCTAAGGCAGGGTCAGATTCCACCGCGATGGGCACCAAGTTTTTGGGCTGGATATGGTTACCCCGTGTTTAACTATAACTATCCGCTTGCAAACATTCTTGCGATACCACTTTTAGCATTGAAAGTATCAGTCGAGTTGACCATGAAGGTACTCATAACAGGAGCGATGGCATTGGGTACGTGGGCATTATGGACGGTGTTGAAAAAAAGGACGAATGGAGTTGCCGCGGCGGTTGGAACAATCGTGTGGTTGAGCGCGCCGTTTACTTTTACTAATGTATATGTGAGGGGGGCGATTGGTGAAATTCTGGCGTATGCCACGTTTATATCTGCGATTGCGTCGCTGGATATCATAGGAAAAAAGCGGGGAGTTTGGCAATATCTTGGGTTATTTTTAAGCGTATTTTCATTAAGTCTTGCACACAACATTCTTGCGCTGTTGCTGATTCCAACAATTTTGTTTAAAGTAATTTGGAACTTTAGACCAATCAAAAAACATTTGGATGTAGTTGCAGTAATAACTTTGGCGTTAACAAGCTCGCTCTTTTTTTGGTTGCCGGCACTTGCCGAAAAAAACTTGATTACTTTGGATAGCGTAAGTGTAAATAATGCGTATCTTCAACACTTCCCGACAGTCGATCAACTTCTCACATCGACCTATCGATTTGGATACTCATATCCTGGTCCGGTAGACTCGTTGCAGTTTCAGATAGGAATAGGTGTTGTTGCGGCAGTATTGTTTTTGATTTTGCAAGCAATTGTTGAGAAAAATACTGCAAAAAAGAAAACAATTTTTTCGATAGTAGCACTATTTTTCACACTCATTTTTCTCATGACCTCAAGCTCATCGTTTATTTGGTCGCATGTTCCATTTCTCAATTACATTCAGTTCCCTTGGCGTTTACTTGGAATAACGAATCTTGTGGGAGCGGTAGCTTCAGCATATGCGATATCTTACTCATCATCATGGCTCAAGTATGTCTATATTTTCCTCGTCGGAACAAGTGTTGTTATTTTCATTCGCCACCCACTGCCTGACCGTTTTACTCACGACGATCTGTACTACAAAACATTTTCGCAAACAACCACAATCTTAGACGAGAATCGGCCGAAAACATTACAGATTGAACCCGCGGGCTTGGCATCATACGCGCCATTGGTAGAAGATGGTGTGGAAGTTCAGCTTAAAACATGGAACGGTTCGCGACATGTATACTTTGTCAGCGCAACAAAGCAACACGAAATTACCGAACAAACAACATACTTTCCAGGTTGGCAGGTTACCATTGACGGCAAACAGACAGTCATAGATCAGGAGAAAGGTAAAGGACTCATTCATTTTACCGTTCCCGCTGGTTCGCACAAAATTGTGACGCAGTTTACTCAATGGACTCCTTCTCGTATCGTAGGAAACACACTTTCGGCAACATCTTTAGCAGTGTTTGTTATTTTTCTTATACAGAAGAGAAAAGTCCATGCCTAAAAATTCCAAACATATAGACTGGAAATTACTATTAAAAATTACCGGACTCGTTTCTGTTTGGCGTCTTGTGCTTTTTCTTATTGGAGCAGTTGCTCCGTTTGTGTTTCCGTTCAAACCTTCGTACCCTTACTACGAAGGCTTATTAAAGCATTTTGGTCCGGACTGGTTAGTGGAATGGGCTGGATTTGATGGAGTGCACTATATTACTATCATTCAAAACGGATACTTTGGAACGGGCTTGATCCAGGCTTTTTTCCCTGTGTATCCACTTCTTGTATACTTGTTCAATTGGATCTCGAACCCCATTGTTATTGGAATTCTTCTATCTCATTTCTTCTTTATTGGGGCATTATATCTTTGGGTGTTACTTTTGAAGAAACAAAACATAAAACTCTCATGGATAGAAATGATTTTGCCTTTTCTCCTTTTTCCATCGGCATTCTTTTTTGGGGCGGTATACACAGAATCATTATTTCTTTTTCTTGTATTCCTCTGCCTCTTTTTATTGAAACAGAAAAAACTTTTCTATGCAACAATAATTGCGGCGTTGGCATCCGCAACGCGAGTAGTGGGAATTATGCTTGTGCCAATGATGATGGTAGGTGTGTATGTCGATTGGAAACAACAAAAATTTCGTAACGCTTTGAGTGTAATAAAAAACCTTGGCATTTCTGCTATAGGGTCAATTGGATTACTTACGTACATGGCTTATCTTTGGATTGTTTTCCATGATCCATTGTATTTCTTGCATGTTCAAAACGAGTTCGGCGGCGGAAGACAAGAACAATTTATTCTTTTACCTCAGGTTTTGTATCGATATGTAAAGATTTTTATCGCAATGCCAGGTTGGAGCTGGTCCTATTATGCGTACGCACAAGAACTTGCCATCACTCTTCTTGTTGTTGGCGTATTGAGCTGGATCACATATAAACATTGGCGATCACAACTTGCCGAACTCATCTTTGCGTGGGGAATTGTTCTCCTTCCTCCACTTACCGGAACGCTTCAAAGTATGCCACGGTATGTTTTGGTTGCGTTTCCCGTGTTTGTGGCTTGGGTTGGTCTGCGAAAAACACACGCTCCTGTCTATTGGGCACTGTGCGCTTTTTCGGCGGTGTTCTTGATTTTAAACATCTTACTGTTTATTCAGGGAATGTGGATTGCATAAAACTCACTTCCTTTGCATAGAAAGCATCAATCTTTTCAGCTATACTACAGACATGCGCATCCTTGTAACAGGCGGATCGGGGTTTTTAGGGCAACACCTTTGTCGCGCTCTTTTGTCTGCGGGGCATGAGCTCACAAACATCGACCTCAAACCAAATACCGAGGTAAAAACAGTAATTGGAGATGTAAGAGACGAAGAACTGATAGATCACGTGATGGCAGAACAAGAAGTTGTTTTCCACTTAGCGAGCCTTATTGAAGCAGGTGAGTCTGTTGAGAAGCCAAAAATATATCTTGAGAATAATATTCTCGGAACATTGGCTGTGTTGGAATCAATGCGCAAACATCAGGTAAAGAAGTTTTTGTTTTCCAGCAGTGCGGCGATCTACGGTGAACCATTACGCACGCCAATTCAAGAAGATGATCGAACAATCCCTATCAATCCCTATGGAGTAACAAAGCTTGCCATGGAAGGTTTGGTATCTTCCTATGTGAGCTCATTTGGAATAACAGGTGTTGCGCTTCGATACTTCAACTTATACGGACCTGGTGAGAACCATGAACCCGAAACGCATGCTATTCCTCGATTCATTCAGCAGATTGGTCGAGATGAAGAAGTGACGGTGTGGGGAGACGGAAGCAACCGTCGGGACTATATCTATATTGAGGATGTTGTTCGAGCGCATGTGCTCGCACTCAGTCTTCCTCAGGGATATCATTACATGAACTTATCTGGGGAAAATGCGACTTCGGTGAATGAGA
>CAYILC010000063.1:0-4390 GCA_964364145.1 uncultured Pseudomonadales bacterium | reverse complement strand
ATCGGTAAGTGGTGCAGGATCAACCGAGTTAATGTTTGTTCCGTTCTGCGTCTTCCTCCAATAGGCAGCAGTTGAGTTCAGCACAAACGAGGCATATCCAAGAGGTGTAGGAATGCCTTGGAGCTCATTCCAGTCGCTGGCAAGATTGCCAACTCGATTACGGAGCTCAACAAAACTCTTCTGTTCTTGTGGAGTAAAGCGGGAAGGGGCAAATGGTGGTTGCGTTTCAACATCGGTAAAGTACGAAAATAGACCAGAGTATGGCAAGGCGTCGTTCACGGTAATAGCACTCCACACGCCACCTCGTTTCTGTATCACTTTAGCCGGTTCGGATTGTGCGTTATAAATAGTATCGGGCGCAAAGTGAACCGATGGCCAAATCGCAAACCAAAGGTCACCGAAAATCAGTAAGACGACCAGCCAGAGAAGGTTTGAACCTCTTTTTGTAGCGGTGTTTGTTTTGGCCAACACACCGAGCTGAAAGATAAAAAATAGCCCAGAAACGAGAATCTGATTGAGAATGACTTTGAGAATAACAGCATCTCTGTCGAGAGTATGGAAAGTGCTCTGGGATATTACATTGTTCGTGACGAGATCAAAACGCTCCCAAGCCAAAGGAAACCAATAGTGAAAAGTGAGAACCGCAACGCCAATAATCACAAGCGCAGGAATAAATTTCAATGCCAACTTCCATAAACGCGCCCAATCCACGTGTACATCAGACAACACGCTCCCTATCGCAACAGCACTTCCCAGTGACCACAATAATATCGCCATGCTAGGGGTGCGAACGACGCGCAATATCTGCAACGCAGAAACCAATCCTCGAACACCAGGAATATACCCTTCAATCATTAAAACCACAGAAACAAGGAGCGTCCATAAACACGCACGCTCATACCAAACCTTTTTCTTTTTCAACACCAATAATACAAATGCTACAATACCAATCCATCCACTATATCCATCCGCTTGTTTGAGATGATCCCAGGCAGGACCCCACAACATTCCCAGATGAGGATGACTGAAGAAATTCGGAATTAACCATTGAAGAAAAAATGCGGGATGCAAACTCCCGCCAAGCACATCGGAAGCGTTCATCATAGATCGAGTTGAACGACTTACTAATTCCAAAAATGGTCCAAACACCACAACACCTATAACTACTGAAAATATGATTGGAATGAGCAAGGCGACTGTTTTTTTGAACAAAGAAACACGTGGATAGAAAAACATACATATCATTGCAACCAAAACTGCATACAAAGCGGGTTGCGGATGTCCACCCAATATCATGAGTAAAAATACTATCGGTAAAAAAGCTTTCCATCTTTTTTCTCCGGCACACGCGCCAAGAACTCCTGTCACAAACCACGGCATCCAGGTTGCAGACTGAAGTACAGAAAAGTTTTGCGTTGAAAGAACAATAGGCGCGCTAAACACCCACACAACAGACATTGCGACGGCTCCCAATTCAGAAAGCTTGAGTTTTTTTGCAAGAAGATACATTCCCAAACCCGTCAGAACCATGTGACCTAAGATCACAATCTTCAATGCAAGCGCGGGTGAAAAAAAGAAAAACACCAGCGTTGAAGGATAAAGCAAAGATTGATTAAGATCTGCAAACCACGGCTGTCCTCCTAACACATATGGATTCCAAAACGGAATGATCCCTTGCCATAACGCTTGGACCTGTGCCAATTTCCCCGGCATCATCAGCGCTACAGTATCACCAAAGTACCAAGTGTTGCCGAAAAAAATTGGAAGATATGCAATGATGAGAAGGATCGCAAGGAAAAGAGTAATGCGCTTCATTTCACCGCTTTGCAAAACGTGTTGCATCCTAACTCAAAAAGATCAACGGTAACTTCTGAAAAACCAGTTTTTTTCATCAATGTGTGTAGCCGCTTAACTGTAAAATAATTTTCATGTTGCTCGATCATTTCTTTGCGTACCAGTCCAAGAATCGCAAACAGTTCTAAAAGTGGTTTACTTGCTGGCGAAGGAGCAGTAATCAGCAAGACTCCTCCTGGTTTGAGGATACGAAAACACTCACCAATAATCTCGTTTGGATGTTTCATGTGTTCCAGAACAGCAAGTATTGTTATGACATCTGCAGAGTTGCTCGGCAATGTAATCTTTTTTTTCAGATCTTGATGCAAAATCTTTACGTTTTTATACGCATGTGGCTCAACAACACTATCCAAACCTATACACGTTTTCATTTCCTCACTTACACGATCAATCAGCACTTGTGGCTGGTCACATCCAATATCAACAAAAACACCTCCGCGTGGTAGGTGGGGTAAAATCTGGCGAATCCTCAACTCCTGAAACAGAGGCTCAAACAATGTCAGCTTCTTCATAATGAAACTCTGTGTTTAAGAATTGTTTGCACGGCAAGAAACCAATCCACCCAAGTAATTTTCTTACCTTCTGCATACGATCTTCCAACATACGTAATAGGCACCTCAAAGATGCGCTCACCGTGGAGCAACAGTTTGCATGTAATTTCCGGTTCAATGCGAAAGTCATTTTCACTCAATTTTAGATCGCGCATGAGTTGTGTTGGAATAACTTTGTAACACGTCTCGATATCAGACAACATTGTGTCGTATAAAATATTTACAAAGAAGTTGAGCAGTTTATTTCCAACGTAATGCCAATAGAACATATTGGTGTGCGCGCCAAAAAAGCGCGAACCATACACTATTTTTGCACGCTCGGATCGAATCGGCGCAAGTAAAGTCGGAATCTCTTTTGGATCGTACTCAAGATCACCATCCTGAATGAGAACGTAGTTTCCAGTCGCATGAGTTAATGCCGTCTGAATTGCTTTCCCTTTTCCTTGGTTTGTTCTGTGCCGAATCACACGTATCCGTTTATCTTTTACCGATGAAGCAAGCGTGAATGTTTTATCCGTTGAGGCATCATCTATCATAATTACTTCAAAGACATCTTTTTCTTTTAGCAATGACCGCAATACTCGCACGATCGTATCTTCCTCGTTGTATGCAGGAACAAAGACCGACAAGCGAGTGGTAAAGCTCATACGCTCAACTTTCTTCTGATGCGCCAATACAAACGATCCAGGAATGAGTGTGAGGATCGAATATGCATATCGGCAATCCAGTAACACAAATCTTTATAGACGTTTTCAAGCTCTTCTTCTGTACTTGCGAATGCACGCGCGGAGTTATTCACAGAAAACCCCTTCTGTTCCATTCTTTTTATCTCTGCGATGAGCATATAACACGCTTGCAACAAGGACAATGCCTGACCATACTCTCCTTGCTGTGCCCCATCTTCGGCAAAATATCGACGAATGAACTCGTGAAAAAATGTCCGAATAAGCGGTTTCTCGTCTGATTTTTGCTCGGCTTCTAGCGATGTATATCGATTCAAACGAGTAATGAACTCCTCGACATTTTCATAGTTATGATGCAGGATCGCGAGCTCTTCTTTCGCCTCCACTTTTTGCGTTATTCCCGTTGAGATTGGTGTTCCGTGCACTTTTGCCGGCCAAATAACAAACCCTTTTTGAAAAAAGCGAATGATATAGTCCGGCCACCATCCCGTATGCGCCCAGAAACCAAAAATCATATTCTTGCGTGGGAGCTCATAGGCTTGAACCTCCATGTTTGTTGCGAGTTGTTGCAGGTGTAAGGCGAGTGTTTTAGGAATTTCCTCGTCAGCATCCAAGACGAGAATCCATGGACCTTTCGCTTTGTCTAGCGCAAACTGGCGGGCCGGGTCTGCGTACTTGGCATCCGGCACCAACAACACTTTTGCGCCTAACTCTTTGGCAATCTCTATAGTGCGATCCTCGCTTTTCATGTCCACCACAATGATCTCGTTTGCCCAAAACATCACAGACTTTATTGCCATTGCAAGCGTTTTTTCGGCATTTTTGGTATGAATAACAACCGATATTTCAGCCACGCAAAGTTCCCTTCTTGTTTTTCCATGTTAATAGCATCATTACAAATATCATAGGAGAAAAACGAAAACTATCTCGGACACGAGTCCAAGACGTTGATGCAAATGCAATAACGTCTTTGGGTGCATCGAAAAATGGTGTTGTATCAAGTCCAAGCATGACCAAGGCTGAAACGTACGACATAAGTTGTTGTGCAAGAGACGAGAACGGATACACCACCATGAGTGGAAGATACCAAAAATGGAATGGACTTGAAAAAGTTTTTCCAACAATGAATAGTGTGAAAAGATACACCAATGAAATACGAGTGAGATACTCAAACCGCGCGACTTGTGGATTTTTTGCTTTTTTTAATGCCTTTGATGAGAGTACAGCGTAAGCCAAAACTAGAGTGATTCCTATCGGCAACGCACCTTTACTGACTGCAGTGACCTTTGTGGCAACAGGCCC
>CAYILC010000062.1:0-4494 GCA_964364145.1 uncultured Pseudomonadales bacterium | reverse complement strand
TATGAAACTTACACTCAACAATATAATGTTCGTGCGCTTTTTCTGCCAAGACATCGATCTCGTGCGACACGCATTTTCCGCGAATAATAGTACTGACTTGCGTTTTGTATCCTTGCCACTCCAAAAGTTTGCCGATATAGCGCTCGAATGGATACCCGCTTGGGCCAAGATCCATGATCGCTTGTTTGAGATTGTACATGCATGAGCCATGAGGGGCGTTGGAAGAGAGGTAGGTATTTACGGTGGTATAAATTTCGTTGGTGGGAATGCCGTCGTAGAGTTTGCTTTGCACTTCTTCTAACACACGATGCCGAAGCGGTCTGGCAATGTGCGCGCGACGAACAGAGTTCAAAAATTTGTGTTCATCAAAAGGTTCGCGCTGGCCGTTGGCTTTGGTAATGTACATGGTTATCCGCGACGTATGGAAACCACGGCAAGGCAGGTGGTGGGCATGAAAGTACTATAACAGAAAGATCCGAGAGATTTACGCTTCAGGAGGGATTTACAGTTGCTTAACCGATTTTTGTCCGACGACCTTCTTGGTCATACTCGAATATTTCGTTCTCGGGCTCATCTTGGATAGTTTTGTGAGTGCCATCGCAAAATGGCTGATTCTTTGACAGTCCGCACATACAAATATGAACGGATTTCTGTTGAGGCATTAACTCAAATGGACTCTTCGCAGTTTTCATGACTTTTCTTGCCATATGTTTTATCTCCTTTCTATTAGACTATAGCACTAAATCTTTATTCGCTTACCGCGAAGTCTTCACGCCAATTTTTGGGCAATATGTATTGATTGGGCAGATCGAACATTTTGGACTGACCGGTTTACACACTTCTTGTCCGTGTCGCACAAATACGCGATTTACATCATGAATAAAATGTTTTGGAATGAGTTTGGTGAGTGCAACCTCTGTTTCATCTGGTGTTTTTGCGTGTACCCAACCCAAACGATGCGTAATGCGATGAACGTGCACGTCTACCGCAATTTGCGGGGTGTTAAAAAATAACGTGAGCATGATGTTTGCAGTTTTTCTGCCGACTTGAGGAAGCGAAAGGAGGTCTGTTTTTGTTTTTGGCACTTTACCATGGAAATTTGTAACGATCAGTTGGCTAAGCTTTTTTAACGCGGCGGCTTTCGCGTGAAAGAATCCAATCGGCCGAAGAATTGTTTCAAGTTTAGTGAGTGGGAGTTGAAGGATTTTTGTTGGAGTTTCCGCTTGGGCAAATAACGCTTTTGCCACGGGAATTGTCATGGCATCTGTTGCGCGTTGTGATAACACTACAGCAATAAGCATATGAAATGGATCATGTTTAAAGGCCTCGTGCATGGGATGCGTGAGGTATGTTTTTTGGAGGATTCTTAGGACGGTTGAAACTAAATGCGTTTTTATCATGTTGATATGACTTTAAACATACGAGTTCGATATGCCAAAATAAGTTGAATACCTATGAGTGCGAACAAGAGTATTCCAAGCAAGAACGCGAATGCGTTGGGAGATTGTGCATCAAGATAACTTCCAATCATGTATGCAAATACTGCATATGGCAACTGAATGAGTAACGACAATGTCGAAAGCGCCGTTGCGCGATTTTTTGAGCTTACCACACCATTAATCATTCGAGACTTTGTATTATCAAACACTGCAGAAGTTGCGATTCTGGAAATAATGAACACGGCACCAAAAATGAGACCAATATACTTTGCTAATAGAAAAGAACTGAGAAGTATAGTAGTGATCCCAAGAATCAAAATCGGAATTTTCACATATTTCTTGATCTTTGGATAACTTTGAGAAGCGAGTGCGGCAACAACGTATCCAATGCCAAACACAATACCAACACCTTGTCCATTGAGTCCATACTCTCTCGCTTGCGAGACTCCAAGTATACGAGCTGCAATCTGAAACCCGGATCCTATTGTCGCTAGCAACAATGTAAGTTGGGCGTGATATATATCTCGAAATAATTCACGAAACCCTTTTGATGTCTGAATGATATATGTTGTAAGCGAATACTTTTGCGAATCAATTGTTGGCTCATGGAGAAATACTGCAACTCCTATTGCGATAACGCTCAATATTGCACTTATAAAAAAGGGAGATGATGGGAATCGATCATATAGAAAACCGCCCACCACTGCAGCACAGAACAACGCAATCCACTCAATGCTTGTTTGATTTGCAACAACCTTATCGTATTCGGATTCTTTCCCAATTTCTTTTAAGGTGTCATATAACAATGCTTCTAATGATCCAGAATATAAGGCTCTGTTTATTGCATAGAGGATAGTAGCAAACATAAACATTGAAAATGTTGTGCTAAACCCAATCATCGTGAGGGAAATTGCACCAAGAGCATAAGCAAGAATCAGAGTAGTCTTTCTTCCAATGACATCTGCAATAGCACCTGTTGGAATCTCAAAAAGGATTGAAACAATAACGAGCGTGGCAGAAAGAATGGTGATTTGCTTAAAATCTAAGTATCGCAAAAAGAAAAAGATCCATATCGCAATAGGAAAATACAGTTCGTAACACACCGCGAGAATGTAAGAAAGTCGAATGTTGCGACGAGCTACTGCAATCTGCATGATTCGTATTGTATCATTGCACTATGACTCAACTTCTTGTCGCTACCCACAATAAAGGAAAAACAAAAGAAATTCAGTCGATTTTGGCTGACGTTGGGTGTACGGTTCTTTCCTTGGATGAGATTTCTCAAAATATTCTTGAACCTAAAGAAACTGGTACAACATATGAGGAAAATGCGCTCATCAAAGCAAAAATTGCTGGCGATGTAACTCAAATATTAACGATAGCTGATGACTCTGGCTTAGAGGTTGGTGCATTGCCTGGACAACTTGGAGTATATTCGGCGCGATATGGGGCAAATGATGGTGATCGCATAACGAAATTATTAACGGCAATGAAAGAAAAAACAAACCGTACTGCGGCGTTTGTAAGTTGTATTGTGCTTTACGATCCAAAAACACAAGAACATCAAACATTTATGGGGAAAATTGAAGGAACGTTGGCGACTGAAAAAAAGGGAGAAGGTGGTTTTGGATTCGATCCGTTATTTGTTCCTCAAGGATACACAAAAACATTTGCCGAACTTGGTTCGGGAGAAAAAAATACGATATCGCATAGGGCGAGAGCATTAAGTAAATTAAAGGTCTATTTATCCACCAAGAATCGTACTTCCTAGTTCTTTTGCCTGATTTAAGAAGAACTTTTCAACATCTTCCCAATCAACTTTTCCTAAGAACTTGGGTTGGTCATCTGCATGTACTATTGCCAAAAACTTTTTGGCCAATTGATCTGATGGAATATTCACATCGAATTTAAGTCGATATTGGTGTTGAAGTTCTTTTGCAGTGTAGGGTGTTGTACGCATGATTTCATAAAGATCAAAATAATCACGGGCTCGATTTCTTGTCATTAGTGCTTGTATTTTATTGACACCAATATCGAGCATGCTCGCAATTCGCAATTGTTTCATTTGCGTAAACTTTCCAACATGTGAAAATGGAAAGTATGCAAAATCAATCTTTACAACTTCATCTTTCGGAAAATGAAAGTAAAAAATATTCTGCCCTCGCAATGTTTGATGATCTACATCGACAATCCGTAATTTTTTTGCCGTATCTTTTACCCATTTCAAAATCTCCGATTCAGAGATTGGTTTTTCGGAAAAAAAATCGAGATCTTCAGAGAGACGATGGTGGAGATAAAACTCCGCGAGAGCAGTTCCGCCAGTAAGGTAAAAAGTGTCTACAACTTCACTTGAGTGAGCGGCGCACTCCAAAAGTTTGTGTTGGTTGGGAGTGAGTATTGTCTTCCCCATAAGAGAAACTCCACTAATCGTCTTGATTCTGGATTAATCGTATATTTGATGCGAGGCCAATATATTTCAAGCTCTTTTCGGTCAAGTTTTTCATTACCTACTCCATAGTCCAAAAGCTGTGTAAGTTCCCATGCGCGCTTGTCTTCTTTCGATCGAAATGCTTGAGGATTCGTGTTCCAATTGTACATGATACACTCCACAAGTATTTTACCATTTTTTCACGCAATATGCTATGATCCACCCCATATGACCGACCCAAGAAACGCTCAACTCGCAAAGATTCTTGTCAATTATTCTATTCAGGCCAAGGCAAAAGAAAAGATTGATATCCGTGTTACTTCTGTCCTTGGTTTGCCTCTTGCGCGCGAAGTGTATAAAGAACTCATACTCATTGGCGCATATCCATTTTTAACCATTGGCGATGAAGGGGTTGCAAAGTTTTTCTTTGATCATGCGAATACCGATCAATTGAATATGAAGCCGGAAATTGCGAAATTTGTTGCCGAGTGGGCGGATAAATCGGTGACGATTATTGCGGATCAAAACACGCGTGAGCTTGCGCAAGCGGATTCAGCGAAAATGCTGACTCGGTCGAAAATCATGAAGCCAATTCGCGACATTAGTATCAAAAAGCCGTGGGTTTTG
>CAYILC010000061.1:0-4505 GCA_964364145.1 uncultured Pseudomonadales bacterium | reverse complement strand
AATTTGGCAAGGCCATATCCGACCATTATGCCAAGAAATTGGGTTGGGAGCAAGGGAACGGGAAGATCGGGACTCGCAAGGTTGGGGTCCAGGCGAGGAATGTAAAAACTGAACGGACGAAAAGGGTAGATCGGGACTACCCGTTAACTCCCGTTGACCAAACTGCTTTTTGTAATGCGACTGTAAGATTTGATCTGTATACTTTCGATAAACAAAGATCTCGTTGAAAGACAACAAAATATTTGTAAAATAGGAGAACTATGTTAAGTAAGACGGACAAAAAATGGATCATTGTAACCTTTGATGAAAGATTCGATAAAAAATTTGATGAAAAGTTTGATAAAAAATTTGATGAAAAATTTGATGAAAAATTCGCCAAAGTTCAATCGTTTTTCATCAATGAAGTGGCAAAGTTTAAAGACGAGATTGTTGGCGTACTAAACCCGCTTCAAATAGATCACGATATTCTTACTCATCAAGTATCCGAGTTACGACAATCGGTGGCAGTACACGATCACACTTCTGAAGGTCTCTCATGGATTCGCAGCATTCATTTAACCGAAGAAGAAACACAACAAGCTAGAGAGACAATGCGCGTTTGGCGAGAAGAATATCAAGAAAAGAAAAAGCTTGGAAAGTTATCATTAGCTAAGTTTTAAATAGATTCGTCGTTTTCCGGAACCCACCGCTTCCTCTTTCATAATCTTCATTTTGCCGATTTCTTTGGTGTTTTTGACGTGTGGGCCACCGCAGAGTTCTTTGGAGTACCAGTTTTTATCTGGATCGTTACCAATCGTATACACAGAAACCAAGTCGGCATACTTCTCACCAAAATATGCCAGCGCTCCTTGAGACAACGCCTCGTCTTTGGGCATCATCTGCTGATGAACCGGTAGTGCTTGTAGAATTTTTTCGTTGATAATCTGCTCAACTTTTTGCTTTTCTTGGTCCGTTAAAGCGGTAGGATGTGAAAAATCAAAACGCAACCGTTCGCCAGTAATATTTGAACCTTCCTGATGGACGTGTTTTCCCAATACCTCACGCAATACTGTGTGCAATAAATGCGTTGCAGTGTGATATTTTGTCACAACTGCAGAATTATCAACAAGACCGCCTTTAAACATTCCTTTGGAAGCGGTGCGAGATAAAGCTTGGTGTTTTTCAAATGCTTTTTTGAATGCGCCGTACTTAACCTGCTGTCCGCGTTCACGCGCGATTTCCTCGGTCAGCTCAAATGGAAACCCATACGTTTCATACAACTGAAACGCAATCGTCCCATCAAGCTCTTGTAATTTTTCAATTTCTTTCAACCCTTTAGAAATTGTTTTTGCAAACTTTTGCTCCTCTTCTTGCAATGCTGATTTGATATCAGTCGCAAACTCGCCAACATTTGGATAGATTTCTGTATATTGATCGATACATGGCTGGGCAACATCGGCCATAAACAATGACTCAATTCCAAGCAACCGACCATGCCGAATCGCACGGCGAATAAGCCGACGCAACATATAGCCTTGTTCTTTGTTTGAAGGACGGACACCATCGGAAGTGAGCATGACGGCGGCGCGAATGTGATCGGCGATTATACGAAAGTTTCGCTTGAACTTTCCGTTTTCGAGATCGTATGCTTTGTGTGAAAGATCTTCAATTTTTTTGATACATGAACTAAAAAATGGCGTTGTAAAGATATCGATTGTATGAGTATGCGCGGCATAGAGTCGTTCTAATCCCCCACCAAAATCCACATTTTTCTGCGGCAATTCTTTAAACGTTCCATCTGACTGTTTTTGATACTGCATGAACACGCTGTTGCCGATCTCCATGAACCGACCGCAATCACAGTTTACATGGCACGGTTCATTTTTCCATTGCGAATTTTCATGCTGATACAGCTCTGGCCCAAAGTCATAGAACACCTCGCTGTCCGGCCCGCCGGGCTCACCAGGAGGCATTGCCGATGGAATGCCACTGCGCGACCACCAGTTTTTCTGTTCTGAATAATAAAAGATTCGGCCACCTTGCATGCCTTTTATGTTTGACTGATCGATGTCTTTTGCCTCAATCTTTTTTGATGAAAAAAGCGCCTTCCAAATTTCAACCGATTTTGCATCCCGCGGCACATCGGCATTTCCGGCAAACACGGTAACAAACAAACGATGCGGATCAAGTTTTATACCATCAACAAGAAACTCAAATATCCAAGCAAGCTGTTCTTTTTTGAAGTAATCGCCAAGCGACCAGTTGCCAAGCATCTCAAAAAACGTGGTATGTCTGTTGTCACCAACCTCTTCAATATCCTGTGAACGAAAACTTAGCTGCGAGTCCACCAAGCGTTTGCTGGCTGGATGTGGTTGACCGAGCAAGTACGGTACCAGAGGTTGCATGCCGCAACTGGTAAAAAGTGTGGTTGGGTCGTTTGCAGGAACTAAGGAGGACGATGGGATCTCCACGTGTTTGTGGTCAACAAAAAACTTGATGTATGCTGAACGGAGTTCATCTGGAGTCATATGGAGAGATTATAGCAAAACCAAGAAATAATAGGATTTACTTTTTTCTAGAAGAACTTTTGGTCGAGATTTTCCCCAACCCTTCTGCCACATACTCCACAATTTCACCAAGAGCCTGCAACATAGGCTTCTTTGACTTTTCAAGCTTATGTCCCGCTACCTCTAGCTCTTTTTCAACCTGTGGTTCAACTTTAGCCCAAGTTTTCTTCATGTTCAAAACAGTTTTCTGTCCCTTTTTTGTCCCAAACAAGAACATACCAGCAATACCGGCAAATGCTCCAAACACCAAGCCGGGCAAAAATCCAGCGTCATGGTGAATAGGTTCGGAAGCAATCAACTTCAGATCGTTATTCTTCATCGCCAACCTTCTTCAAATAATGGACAAATGTTTCAAACACGCGCAAACCACTTTTAACACCAATCACAAAATCACCCATGCTCTGCAATGGCACTAAAGCGCGAACAGCGGTATGCTCGGCAACCTCAACAACATCGTTAATATGTTTCAGTGTTTTTTGTACCTCGCGCAAGACCAAAAAAGCCTGCACGCCCAACACAATCAAAAAAACCGCAAGCACAGAGCTTACAATTGTGAGAGTTAAAACAAGTGGATCCATAATTTCTCCTTACAACATGTTTTCGCAACAAAGTGGGAGCCCTCTCGTCCCAGTTGTTGCTCAAACAGTTGCAAGGATCATTTTATTACATTTACATGTCTCAGCACAACTCGAGTTTTGCCTTGTCGATTCGATGTTTCAACACCCACCGTTTGTTCTCCAGAATTGAGCTCTATCTGTGTTGTAAACTTCCCATCCTGATCGGTAGCCACCAGACGTTGATTTATCGTCACTACCGCATCCGAGGCCGTCATACCACGCACCAACACAGGAGAACGAACTTCTTGGTTTTCCACAGGATCATTCACAATCAACTGCGGCGGTTGTGAAAACACATTCCACTGATACACCACAAACCCTAACATCACAGCACACAATACTAAAATCCCAAACAAGACGGGACTGATCAATAAACGAGTTTTTCGACGAATAGGGTTAAGCAAACCTTTTGGAATAAGCCCTTTGTTTTCAACTGTCCCAAAATCGCGACGGTACGTTGCAACAATAGTCTCCGGATTTACCCCAACCTCATGTGCGTAACTTCTTAAAAACCCACGGATGAATGGGCCACTTGGCAAAATATCATACGAATCTTCCTCGATCGCGCGCAGATATTCTTCACGAATTTTTGTACGTTTCGATAGTTCTTCCAGTGAATATGACGAAAACTCGCGAGCCTCTTTGAGCAATGAACCTGCAGTTTTCATATGAGGCCTTATCCCTCAATCTGTTTAGATTCAAGATATTCCTGCGCGGCCATCATGTTCACATCGCGTGGTTTACTGCCGTCCGAAGGCCCAACAATTCCCAACTCAAACAGCGTGTCGATAATGCGCGCAGCTCGTGAATAGCCAATAGACAGACGACGTTGCAGTACAGAGGCCGAGGCGCGATCGTATTCCTTAATCACCTCTATCGCTCGATCAATAAGCGGATCCGCGCTCCCGATACTAGTATCTAGTTTACTAGATACCTTCGTTGAATGAAACTTCGAAGTGATATCCTCCTGATACTCCGGTTGCGCACCCGTACTGCGTAGGTAATTAATAAGCGCATGGATCTCTTTATCAGAAATATACGTTCCTTGAATACGCGTTGGTTTGGCTTGCTCCGGCGGAATGTACAACATATCTCCCCGACCGAGCAGTTTTTCCGCTCCAGGACTGTCCAAGATAACGCGCGAGTCGGTCATCGACGCGACATTAAAGGCAATACGCGTCGGCACGTTGGCTTTGATGAGTCCGGTAATAACGTCAACCGATGGGCGTTGTGTGGCAAGCACCAAGTGTATACCGGTTGCGCGGGCCATCTGCGCGATACGCGTGACGCATTCCTCAACCTCGGCAGGCGAGTACAGCATAATGTCAGCCAATTCATCAAT
>CAYILC010000060.1:0-4532 GCA_964364145.1 uncultured Pseudomonadales bacterium | reverse complement strand
TCGCATTGACAATACTGTTAGATATCCTATAATTCGGCCAGATCTAAAGGGAGACATATGGATCGTTCCGAAAGTAATTATTTAACGATATTTTGGGACAACCCCATGAGTCCTCAAGCTCAATATAATGACGGCTTCGAGCAAATCAAGGATGTGAATGACATCGATCGTGTTGTTTTAAGGATAAAACAATTATCATATACACCAGTAAAGCTAAGAGTGTACAGAACACTTAATCGCAGTTTGCAAACACCACATATCTTTCGCCAAGAAAGTGGTGTCCCCGGTAATCTTCCAGAGATATTGAAAGAAAAAC
This sequence comes from uncultured Pseudomonadales bacterium, assembly GCA_964364145.1. Classification (GTDB taxonomy): domain Bacteria; phylum Patescibacteriota; class Microgenomatia; order UBA1400; family UBA12028; genus CAYILC01. The sequence continues at coordinate 4,216 of CAYILC010000060.1, read as the reverse complement.
TCAACGAAATTCTTGCCATCCCCGGTGTCGCTGTGGGTTTAACCTCACCACATCTCCCACCTGAATACTATCTTTCTTTATTGTCCCATCCGGCAACTCCAACACGTGCGTTACCGGCACCTTCGGCGAGTATGTTGGAAGCGCACTATCTGGCGTTCCACGAGCAGGAGCTGGTATATGCTCGGTCAAATCTACCACCCTATCCCCATCAATCCACACAAAATCCAATGGAAACTTCATATGAAACATCCAGAAAGAGGGAATATTTCTTTGAGGCAACACAAAGAGCATGCCATCTGCACCAATCGCATTACGATCGCTTAGTCCTTGCGTGATCTGTTCTGCAGTACGAGCTACTTCAACTTGAAATAGCGTCCGACCAATAGTGAGTGACGTAACTTCAATCCGTTTTTTTGGATGAACCATCCACGGAAGGATCGCAGAGAATACTGAAATGAACAGAAAAATGATCAGCGCAACTTTACTCTTGGCCATGTACCTTATTATTATACGCAGTTCGACAAACAAACACTCCAACACCAATCGCCAACAAACTCACCCATTGCGCAGTAGCGAGAGAACCTAGCATTGCGGGAGAAATGCGAAGATATTCGAGAAGGAAACGAATCAGACCATACGCAATAAGATATAATCCAAAGATTTTTCCGCGACCAACATCGATATATTTTTTTTGAACCGAAAATAATAACAAAAACCACGTTAAAAACAACAACACCGATTCATACAAAAAAAGCGGATGGTGCTTTTCCGCTGACTCGTTCACCAAAATTCCCCACGGCAAACTCGTCGCTTTTCCATATAATTCACCATTCACGAAGTTGCCCCATCGGCCGATTGCTTGTCCAATTGGCAACCCAAAACCAATCAGGTCTACATACGAAAAAATAATCTCACGTCTTAACTTTTTCTTTGCGCATAAAAATAGCATTAACCCCACGCACCCGCCAACAACTGCTCCCCAAATACCAAGACCGCCATTCCAAATCGCAAAGATGGTATACCAAGGAACAGTGGCGTACGAACTCCAGTCAGTCCAAACGTGATACATGCGAGCACCAAATACTCCAAAAATAACCATCCAGATACAGGCTAAGGAAAAATCACTCAATTGTTTTACCATCTTTGGAGGTAATTTTTTTATCATCCATTCTGCTGAAGATATCCCCGCAACAATTCCCAACCCAACAAGAAAACCATACCAATGGAAAGATAGAGAACTCATCATGCAAGTATCGCCCAAATAACGATGATACTAAGAAGTGCGATTAGCGAAATAATTGCGCCACGAGAAACATGTTTTGCCAACCCTAAGAAAAATCGTTGCTGTAAATCGGGGAAACTCTTGCGATGTGGAAACATCGCCCACAAAAGATGTAAACCAAAACCCGCGAGCACGCCCAATCCAAGTAAGCTGTTCGCCGAGGTCATGACAAAAAGTGCTACAACGCAAAATGCGGCATAGAATACTATGCCTCGATGAATAAATGGCAATGGATGCTTCAACAAAACATATGCCTCTTTCCAAACATCGCGGAGTTTCCGTTGTGCAACTGCAGTTTTTAATGGTTCACTTTCCGGCCGCTCTGGATGCAAAAAGAGCGCAAATCCAATTGCTTCAAAAACCGGCAGAAGAAAACCCAAAAAAACACCCAAAAATTTTAGAGAAACCCAAAGCAAAAATTGTTGAATCAGTAATTGTGAAATCATGATGCCCTCCGTTGCACTTGTGATTGTGTTTGTATCACCGCACCGCCTTTTATACCATGCACCGTTGAAGCAGTTCGCAGATCTTTCACCTTCCACATAAATAACCGCGCTCTGCTACGAGCATTTGCGTCTAGTACAAACGTACGGGCTTGGTCTAAAAACTTCCGGTCAATTGTTTTCGCCATGCGAATATATAAAGATTTGTGCGCTAAATCGTTCAACTCAATAGCCAATCGATATCCATAATCCTGAAACTCACGGCTAATATGACCGCCCTTGTCATCAACCGCGTATGTTTGTAATACAGCACCTATGGACTTCATACTTCACGCCTCATCATGTTTAAGCTAAGCAAAATTCCAACTCCTCCCAGCACAAACACACCGATCCATTGCAATGGCAATACAAACATTCCTATAATAACTAACCAAAATATCATACCAACAATTGATAACAACATCTCCCGAAACACATAGAAATGAAACACTTGACGACCACGCGACTCGAGACACAATCCCAAATCATAAATCGGTGTATAGACATTAATCGCAAGACCATCAAGAAGATCGACAACGATTAAATGCCAGAGATTTTGGACAAAGATCCGGAACATCCATAGAAGACTTAGTATGCCCCCAGTCAAAAAGAACACTCCTCGACCCCTATGTTTGCCAAGATACCACCCCATGAAATACGCGATGATGAGTGAAGAAAACAACACAACAGAATACACATATCCAACCCGCTGTACCGTTCCTAAGAAAATAAAGATATAGACAGACCAAAGACCAATTGCACAATCGTCGAGATATTTTCCAAACAGTCCAATCAACACACGATGTTTTTTTCGATCGCGCAACCAACCTATAAACTCGCGAAAAGTTACATTAAACGCAATTTTGACCTCATCAACCGCAAGCAAACATATCGAACTTGCCAACATCAAGAGAATGCCTATCGCATACGAAACTTGGAATCCGAATACTCCAATCACAATACCCCCAAACATCGGCAGACCAGCGCGTGCTAATCGATTGAGAAAATCGATCGCACCAATCTCTTGCCCAAGCAGTTTAAAGTCTGCTCTCACGGCAAATTGGGTATAGTACGGAATCCAATATAAGATAATTTGCATTGCTGCGAACAGTGTTGCCGGCAGGAGAAACCAAGCATTATTTACAGATAGATAAAAGGACAAAAACATAAAAAGCGAACAAAGGTTTCCAAGAATCATACTTTTCATCAACCCAATCCATTTGATAAATCGCGCAAGTGGCAACGTAAGAAACAATGCGCAGATTCTATAGAGACAAAAATGTGCAGCTATAATCACAATTCCTCGAAGTAACCAAGGAAGTGGGAGTAAATATTGATTCAAAAATGGGATCTGCAACTCGCTTCCCAAGGTAAACAAAAAGATTGGCACAAACAACGCCACAGCTTCTTCAGCAGCACCTCGCAATAGATGCCCAATAAAAAGGTACCGTAAACGTTTTGGAAACAAGGGATAATGAAAGCTAATACTATGATGCAACAATCTTCGCATGAAGCTCCTCTGCAACCTTGGTGATCATTTGTTGAAATAGTGGCAATTCTTCCGCTGTAAATGGTTGAAGCACATACTCTTCGCTTGGCATAATTTTATCCCCATTTCGTCCATCCGTCCCTAATCGTACGTGCCAAAATAACGCCTCACCCAATGCTTGACGTATCGAGTTTACGCCGTTATGCACCTTTGGCCCTTTATTGAATTGTATTTTGTATGAACCAACCGGCAGATCGAGATCATCGTACAGGACATAGAGCGCCTGGTATTGACCACCATATTTTACGAGTCCCCGCACCGCGTCTCCGCTTCTGTTCATAAAGATTTGCGGTTTCATAAGAACAATACCTCGCTCTGCATCAACCGCAATCTCTGCTTGTAGACCAGCATCATGCTTCCAACTCACACTTAAGGCTTGGGCGAGTTTGTCAACGAGAATAAACCCAGCATTATGCCGAGTAGTAGAATATTTTTTGCCGGGATTTCCTAAACCAACAATGTAGATCTTCCCCATGGTAAAATCATACCATGTCTGGTACCGCTACCGCGCATGTTCCGTTTTTTTCTGTCGTTGTTCCAACGCTTGACGAAGAAAAAGCGCTCCCAAATCTCCTTCGCGATCTTTTGGAACAAACGTATCAAGATTTTGAGGTTCTCGTGGTGGATGGAAAATCTACAGATAAAACGAAAGAGGTTGCGTTAAAGTTTGAAGAATTGATTCCTAAGTTTATTTTTTTAGAATCTTCTGAAAAAAATGTTGCAATCCAACGCAATCTTGGTGCACAACATTCGCACGGTGAGTATCTTTTTTTCTTTGATGCTGATATTCGCATTCCTCGTCACTATCTTGAGGGTAATCACTATGCCCTTATGAAAGAGGATTCTGATATTTGGACAAATGCTTTGGCTCCTGACAAAAAAAGTACCGAGGCGAAACTTATC
>CAYILC010000059.1:4959-5274 GCA_964364145.1 uncultured Pseudomonadales bacterium | reverse complement strand
TCAGACTTTCGTCCATTGCGCAAGATTCCCAGTTGCTGCCACCCGTAGGTGTAGGCACCGTGTCTCAGTTACCTTGTGACCGATCATGCTCTCACATCGGCTACCCGTCATAGGCTTGGTGGGCTATTACCCCGCCAACTACCTGATGGGACGCAGGCTCCTCTCTTCGCGTCTTACGACTTTCCCCTTAGGCATGAACTCAGTACTGTATTTGTGGTGAAAGATCTCAGTTCTGTGCGAAAACCAGGCATCGTGACGAAGGAGTAGTCTTTACTACTTCGAGGAGCGATAACTGGTTTGCAGCCAGGAATGTGA
>CAYILC010000059.1:0-4949 GCA_964364145.1 uncultured Pseudomonadales bacterium | reverse complement strand
TTACCCCGCCTTTCGGCGAGCTGTCCCCCACAAAGAGGTAAATTCCTACGTGTTACTCACCCGTCTGCCGCTGAGATGCTGGACTCTAGCTGCTAGAATCTTCGAACGCGGGTTAGCACTCCTTATAGAGCGCATCACCTTGACCGTGTCTAGTATCTAGAGTCCAGCATCCCCGCTCGACTTGCATGCTTAAGGCACACCGCCAGCGTTCATCCTGAACCAGGATCAAATTCTCAAAAAGAACTTGATTGTTCTATTATTTTAAAGTTAAGAATTAACGGAATGTTATGTACGTTTATTGCTTGCGCAGAAAACAGAAAACATTCCGTTACGGAACTTCCTGCCACTGTGCAAGCGGTTGAATGTCTATGCACTTGTTAAAGAGCGGGGGGTATTTTTTAGTTTGTTCGGATCTAGTGGGGTCTACCCAGCGATCCTCACAAACTATAAAAATACCTCTCATGTTGCGATCAAGAAGATCGAAAATAGAGGCCTAAAAACGGAAAAGCCCCGACCATTCGGGGCGATTGTTGCTTCCCTCTGGTCAAGTCCTTAGAGTTTCATAGGCAAGAGGTATAATAGCAGATCTGGAGAAGATGTCAACGGTCTGGAACACGGTTATGTCACAGACGAAGCATCAACCTCTCTGTGAAGCGTTATTCTTTCTCCTAGGTTAGTACTCATTTTGCTCTTTTTTGCAGCAAGAAGTTCACGATCTGCCTGAGTAAGAATCGATTCTGGTGTGGTTTTCGGTTTGGGAATAAATGCACCAATTGAGCAGGTTTGTGTATAGGTATAGGTGTTTTGAACTGATTTCTCTTTATTCTGACTTCTGATTGTAATGAGGCGTCCGAATACCTCTGCATAAAATATATAAATCAGATTTTTTATTTCCTGATTATTAGCATCTTTCCCTCTTACCTTAAGCAGCAGAGCAAACTCTTCTCCACCATATCGATAAAATGAGCATCCTTCGTGTTGCGAACAAAACTTTGCACCTCGATCGGCAACTTTCCTTAAAGTATCGTCCCCACCATCATGTCCATACTCATCGTTAATGGCTTTAAATCCATCGAAGTCCAACATACACACAACGAGGGTTGAATCATCAGAATTTTTCATCATTTCATTTAAGTCAAAAAATAACTTTCTCCTGCGTGGAAGGTGCGTAAGCTCATCAAGCTGAGCGACGCCCGCAATTTCTTCTTTCAAAAAATCGACCGCGGCATCGCGTAATATTCCGGCAAAAAGTTTCTCACGAACCTGTACATCCATGTGTTCGGAAAGTGTTCTTAAGATGTCATATTGTTTATTAACTTGCCTTGTTACACACACCCAAAAATGTTCTTCTTTACTAATCTTAAGCTTGTCGAGTGTTTGAAAAAGTGTATCGACGCTTGGATATTTCGCTTTAATCATTGTGAATATTTCTTCAGCTTTTGTCGCTTGTTGACTCATCTCATTACGTGAAAGTTTGCCTTTTTTATTTGGGGTATCTCTAATGTCATTGATAGCCCCGAGCATCAATTCGATATCTCTAAATTGTTCATCTAGAACCCCGTCCATATGTATTCTCCTACGTTATTCCTTCACCTATTCTCCTGTCGAATGCTGTATGATTCCTCCACCCAAACACACTTCTTCATCATAGAACACTACACTTTGACCTTCTGCAACACCCTTAATCTCGTCTGTTAAACAAATATTGCATCGATCATTATGACCTATCACTACAGTTGCAGGCAAGAGTTGGCCGCCATGCCGAATACGAACGCAAAGGTCTTTTTTAGTTGGCTCTTTCAAAATCCAATGAAGATTCTCTACCTCAAAACTCTGTGTGTATGTTTCCTTACCAAACCCGACAATCAATCGATTATGTTCGATGTCTTTCCTCACAACATAAAACGGCGGAATCACGTGCTTCCATTCGCTATTTTCGGATCGAATCTTTCCTTTGAGTGTAAATCCATGTCGCTGACCAATGGTATAAAACCACAGCCCGTGGTGTTCGCCAATCACCTCGCCAGCCGTGTTCACGACCTCTCCCGGACTCTCACCCAGTCGCTCTTCTAAAAAAGCATGCACGTTGATATCACCAATAAAACAAATGCCTTGCGAGTCCGGTTTTTTTGCAACCGATAAATGGTATTGGTCCGCAAGTTTTCGCACCTCGATTTTTTTTAGATTACCGATCGGAAATAAAATATGTTTGAGTTGTTCTTCTCGCAACAGATACAAAAAATATGATTGATCTTTTTTTGTATCAACCCCTCGCAACAATTGTCCATTTTTAGATCGAGCATAATGTCCAGTTGCCACAGCATCAAATCCGTTTTCCATTGCCCAGTCGTAAAACAACCCAAACTTAATCTCCTTATTACACATCACGTCCGGATTTGGCGTGCGGCCTTTGGCATACTCAGCAAAAAAATACTCCACCACGCGATCGCGATACTGTTGTTTATAATCCAGCACCAGAAATGGAATCCCCAACTGCAACGCAACGCCAAGCGCGTCCTTGCGGTCTTCTTCTACGCGACATCCCGGCGCTCGCCAACATTCCAGAAACACACCAATGATATCGTAGCCCCGCTCTTTCAACAGCACAGCACAGACCGACGAGTCCACACCACCGGACATACCGAGGGCAACTTTTTTATTCTGAGGATGAGGAGTATTTTTCGAGGTCTTCATCAACGTATTGTATCAAGAAGTAGTATGTATCATTAACTTCGCACAAAAGAGAGGTTTATATTACAATATGAACCATGCCAAAGCTCAGCATCATTATTCCACACTACAATACACCCCAATATCTCCGAGAACTCTTAGAGAGCATATCGTTTCAATCCTTTCAAGATCTTGAAATCATTTTTGTTGATGACAACAGTGTTTTAAAATCTCTACAATATCTTGAGCGTGAGATACTCTCTGTCCATAACAAATCAATACAATTGGTTAAAAATTTAGAAAATAGAGGTGCTGCGGAAAGTCGAAATATTGGCTTATCCAAAGCTACAGGAACATATGTCACGTTCCTTGATGCAGATGATGCGCTCTGTGGAAGATACAGCCTTCATTCGCGAATAGAATTTCTCGAACAACATCCATCGTATAGTGGTGTTACCGGATATTCTGTACAAATCGATGATCAGGGAAAAATTATATATAACCAGAACTCCAGTTCTTCAATCATCCTTGAGGCTATGCATAACCCTGATCATCTTTTAGAATATTATTGCAAGAACGTTCTTAATGTTTCATCCAACACTGCTCGCATTCTGTTCTCGGTTGCTGGAAGCTCAATGTTTCGATTCGATGATATTCAAGCGTTACCATTTGATAAAGAATTCGAAGGAGAAGAGGATGTTGAGTGGTCCCTGCGGTTTCTGGAAAAAAAACTCATGAGAATCCAAATGATTCCCTATTTCCTCAGGAGAATCCATAATCAACAATACCATCTTGCAACATCAACTCATGTTACGGAACGTGTGCGGCAACTTGCTTGGAACATCTATAAAACAAAGCAAGATGCATTACACTAGTCTTGAAAAGACTGCATCAATATTCCAAGTCTTGAGAGATAGATACGAGCTTCGTTTTCTAGAGCAAACTCATTTGGGTAGACCAAGAGAAAGAATTGTTTCTCTTGGTGACTCTCGCAAGCATCACAAGCAAACCACGCGGTGGTTTCGGTATTTTTTTTTGGAAAATCCATCAACCATTTCGTGTCATAAGGAAGTACAGGAACATACCCTAACTTAAGTTTAAAAGTTAGATATCCTAGTGTGTTATAGAACCCAAATGCGTTTCTGGATCGACCTGATGTTACTTTTTGGGCGTTGTGATCAAATGCATATTTAAGGTACATCAAATCGATCAGTGTTCCCAAGGCAAGATTTCCTGTCCCACCCAGGTCTATTCGATCATTAGCTTTAAAGCACTCGGTCCATTGACCATTCCTCTTTATCACAATGCAGCTTCCTACTACAATTCCGTGGAGATCTTTACAAGTTAGTATGTATGCTCCTTCCAACTTCTTGGCACGGACATGATACCAGTCAGGAGTTGCAATAATATCGTGGGAGAGTGTGCGCATATTCTGTTTGTAATACAGAAACCAAGACTGAAATAGCTCGTCTGTCAAATCTCTCCATTCATAGGTAATTTGTGCTTTCCTCAAGAAAAAATCGATTTTCTCTATTAACTTTCGAGTTGAATCGCTTGGAATCTGCTCCTCCCAACTCTCTCCAAATGAAACATGCGGAAATTCCCAAACTATTTTTTCTGGTCTATGTATCTCTGTCTTTATCACGTCCTGCATATTTCCTATCTCCTAAACACCTTGTAAAACTACAGGCTATTCACTTTCCGTATACGCTCGATCGCACTTTTGTATTTCTCACGAGACTCTTGGGAAAGGAATATTGGAAACTTCAAAAGTTGCACCGCGGCGGACACACTCTTTGCCTTTGGTAGATCGAACGCAGAAATTTTTCCTATGTATAACGGTCGCGCATCGAACTCGTTATTCTCAAGCCATTCCAACATACTCATTGTTCCGCGAAAATACATTTGATCTTTGCTAAAAGCATCAGGAATTGAGGTGTCCTTAATCCCGCGCTTTACCCGCAAACACATCCCCCATCGACGATCGCGATCGCTCACAAATTGTTTGAGATCCTCGTTCAATGCAGAAAAAGAAAGGCGTGTTCCTCGCCACACCGCATAGTAATACAACGCTGTGTACCATAAATAGGGTTGCTCAATCGTCAAATGCGCATGAAGCACGGCTAAGCCTTCTTCTGTCTCATAAAACGGCAGAAGATCATACTTTTCTCTGTTATTATGCCACGGTTGCATTTCATCATTAATAGTGCGGAAAAAATGTGTCCCAACTTCGTGATTTAATGTTCCGCGCATGCGGTATTTTCGCTGTGCAATTGGCA
>CAYILC010000058.1:0-5276 GCA_964364145.1 uncultured Pseudomonadales bacterium | reverse complement strand
GATCTGTTCGTATACTTTTTTCACTGGATGAAGGTTGGAAGGGATGGCAAAAATCGACTCGTATACCATCCGAAGTGGTTCTTGGCAATAATAGAGTTTTGGAATCTTCAATAGGCGCAAAAGAAATGGCGCTTGTGTAAATTTTGATGGGTGAATAAACGCGAAATCAAAATCGCCGTTTTCGATATCTAACGCAATTTTTGTATGAAGTGTATATAGTCGAAACAGCTCAATCGTGTCTCGATAGAGACGAGCAGACCAGTTTTTTCCATTCCAGACTATTGACGTAAATTGATAGAGATGAACAGCATCAAAAAACTTTGTCAGATTGGGGTGTTCTTCCGAGTCCACGGTGAAGAGTTCGACTTTGTGCCCCAAGTTTCGCAATGCCCGCGCAAACTCATGCGCGCCGCGCCGCGCCCCTCCACTTTCAAGTTCATAAAATACTGCGATTTTAAGGGCTTTGTTCATGAAAGAAAGTATTCCTTGTTTTCGAGTAGCCAATTGTAGAGTTGTTTGGTTCCCTGTTGAATTGATGTTGTTGGTTTCCATCCAAAATCGCGCAACGCCTTGCGTGTATCGGCAATGAAAATCTGTTGGTCCCCAGGGCGTTCTTTGGATGTCTTTGCTTTCAGTTTTGTATGAAACAGCTTCTCGATAATGGAGAAACAATCATGCCAAATAGAAACGCTGTTTTTTGTACCACCACCAATGTTGTACACCTGGCCCCGTGTTTTTTCGATATTTTCTGCGGCCAATTCGTAGGCGCGCACCAAATCATCAACAAACAACACATCACGAACCTGCTTCCCGTTGCCATAGATCGTAATCCCTGCCTTTTTTAGCGCACAGATCATAAACCAGGCTAACCAACCTTGTTCCTCCATACCGAATTGATGTGGACCATAAATACACGACTGGCGGAATACAATCGTTTTTAAGCCGTAGATACGACTGTAATCCCGAACATATTGGTCGGCTGAACCCTTACTACATCCATACGGAGAGTGGAAATCAAGAGGCTGCTGTTCGCTTACGCCGTATGGCAAGTTTACAAACGCATATTTTGAATCGGTTTCCAGAACCTTCAATGACTCTGCATTGCCATATACCTTGTTCGTTGAGCTATAGATGAGAATTGGAGCGTTATTCTTTTTGCATGAGCGTAGCGCTTCAAGCACATTCAATGTTCCTTGTGCGTTAATCTCAAAATCTTCCTGCGGGTTTGCTACAGATGTAGTGACTGCAACTTGGCCAGCGAGATGTAAAACAAGGTTTGACTGTTGCACCGCATCAACAAGTTCTGGCGAAAATTCCCGAATATCCCCCTCAATGATGGTTAGCCCTGTAAAATTTTGCTCTCGAAGCCACTTCAAGTTCCGGTCACAACCAGGCCGTGACATGTTGTCAAAAATCGTAACACTATTTTTTTGTTTTAAAAAATACGCAACAGCGTTTGTGCCAATAAATCCGGCTCCACCCGTAATAAGAATATGCTTGCCAGTCATGTTATGTTGCCTTCCGCATGCGTTCTTTTCTTCCTAGAGTTTTGGGCTGAAGATACATCCAAACAGCGAAAATGGCAAGAGAAATGATGCTTATAGTATTGGACCACCATCGAACTGGAGTGTTCGTAAATGTAAACTCAAGTGTTGTGTCTTCAGGGTGCAACGCAACCAACATTGTTCCATTCTTGGTTATAACGATTTCTCGTTCCTGCCCATTCACCAATGCCTTCCACCCAGGAAAATATAACGTATTCTCTTGAAAGAGTGTATCGTGGAGAACTTGAAGCGAATATGTTCTTTTCGTCGGCTCCACAAGGAGTTGGTTGGAGATTGCATCATTTTCCTCAAGGATAAATGCCTTTGTTCTCGGAGCGTTCAGATCCTGTTTCCAAATTGGTACAGCCTCTGGAAGGCGTTCAAACTCGGATGATTCTTGTGGAATATGAGATTGAAGATATGCATCATCCACATCTACTTTATATGCTCGATGCGACCAGTTTAGCGCTGTCCATCCAAGACTTAAAAAAAGTGTGATGCAAAACAAGAGCTTTCTTAAACCCATTGCAACAAAAACATATCCACCAATCAGTGCTAATGAAAAGGTTGGATACAGCATGATGCGTGTTGGAAACTGAAGCTTTCTAATGAGCGGCAACGTGTTCCAAATACCTGCAGAGGACGGCAGCATCATAAATAGACCAATGAAAGTAAGGATACTTAACGCCAAAAAAATACGACTGTTTTGATGCGAAAGTTTTCTCTTAACAAGAAGATACAATGAAACCGCAAAAACTCCCCATTGAGGTGTGCCCGGTCCGTATGCTACCTCGCCTTGGTGTCCTTGGAGTAAAAAACCAAGTCGCCAAGGTGACCAAAAAAGCCAGGTCATGGGCTGAAAAGTCTGCGCAGTCCACCATACGGCCTGCGCTGTACTCACCTGCTCGGTATATTTGGCTTCTACAAGGCTGGGAATAAGGTAACTGTTTACCAACCCCCCAGCCAAAAGAGTGGGAAACGCAAAACTCTGCACTTTTTTCAAGAGAACAAGAAGTAAAAATACCCAGGGAACACCCAATAACGTAACACCCGGATGAGAGAGAATAAGAGCACTGAGAACAACACAAAATAAAATGCGGCGATCGCGAAAAACGGCGTAGATCAATAGGGGGAAAAGCGCAAACCCTGTGAGTTCGCCCATCGCCGCTCGAAACTCAAGGTTGATAAGCATGTATGGGGTGAAAGCATACAGGGCGGCTGTAACAGTTGCGATCAATTTTTTTTGCTTTTCATGTGCAAACACTGCTTCAGCGCAATACCACATACTCCCAACTGCTCCTATATATACAACCGCCAAATATATCTTCATACCGTGAACGTACGAGAATCCAAGAGTGTGGATTGCTGAAAGAATGTAGTACGGAAGCGACGCAAAAAAAGAAAACAGCGGATACCCATATCCTCCATGGAGTAACCATGCCCATCGCACAGGGAAAATGCCATGCTGGAGAGAGCTGGTAAGATCCATTGTTCGAATGATGTGCGCGGTAAAGTCACCGCTTTCGTAGCTTCCGGGGATGAGAAAACCCAATGTTGGTATTAGTGCAGCACCAAGACACCACCGCACAGTAGGCCGAAACCGCAAACACCAAACACAAAGCAGTCCGAGCTGAATAATCTTGAGAATATTGAATGAAAAAATCACTTACCCCCTTCATCTTGGGATCCCGGTTGGCGAAGGATGGAAGAAGCCTTTGTCTCGCGCAAAGTCAGTGCGTTAAACACAAAAAATAACGGCTGAATAATAAGATAAGACCCGAGTACTGCAACACTTGCGCCAACCAATCCATACGCACGCGAAAGTTGTAAAAGAAGCGAGACCAATACGGTAAGTTGAATAGCTAAGATTGTCACACTATATTGTGGTTTTCCTATTGCAAGATAAAGCGGATATTCAATCGCGTTGAGAGACTTTATGTACATCGCAACACCCAAAATAGGCAAAATGGCGACCGCTGGCAACCATTGCGGCCCAAGAATCACTTGAACAACAATCTGCGGGAAACCTACCACCAAAAGGAACGGCAAGAGGAGAAGACCCATGAGAGGGAATAGCGCACGTAAAAAAGCCCGTTTTAATCTCTGACGATCCTCAGCAATGCGCGCGTAAATGGGAAACACAGTTTGGGCTGAAAGCTCACCAATATCTCCAATCCCCGAGTTGACTACATTAAATCCATTTTGGTAGTACCCTAAGCTCGTGATCCCGAGCATCTTTCCAACAATAAAATTGTCAATATTATTCACCAAGAAAGACAAAACTCCTCCAGCATTTAGCAGGGTACTTGCTCGAAGAATCATCTTGATGATGACCCCATTCAATACAAACTTTGGTCGTGGTGAAATAAGTATCTGGGAGATTAACACTTCAAGAAGGGCAGAAAGGATAAGAGCGTAAACCAATCCGAGTGCAGAGTGGAGCATGAACGTAAGAATCACTGCGCCAACCGCCTCAACAAAGGCCAGTACAGATCGTAGTAATACCTCTTTCTTAAACTGGAGATGTTTCCAAAACTTGACCTCTGCTGGATTAATAAACCCCTTGATAAATGGAATGGCACTGGCAAGCGTAATATATGTTTGCAGTGACGGTTGTGAATAAAAATGTGCGAGTAGTTGGGCAATACTCAGCATCAGTGCACAAATAATTGTGCCGCGAGTAATTGAGATCACCCAAGCCGAGTTAAGATATGTTGTGAGCTCGTCTCTGCGTTGAATGAGGAAAGTATTAACTCCCGTTTCTGTCAACCGTTCTACCAAAGCAAGAATGGCTACGGTGATACCAAAGATGCCAAACTCACTTGGCGTGAGTAGTCTTGCAAGAATTGCAATCCGTACAACGGACATGCCCTTTATCGCCAAACGGAGAAATCCAAGCCAACTGAATCCCTTTATTGCGTCTTTTGTGTAGCCCATACTCGACAATCATAACATGAATACACCAGATGCTGTTTGATATCTATTTATAAACTTCAATAGAAAACAATCGCGTATACGCAGTGCATTCTCCTATCTTTTCATGCGGCTGTTCTTGAAGAAACTTTTCGAGTTTTCCACAGTTCTGCATTGTGGCAGTGCGATTTTGTTCGGCAAGTTGCTCACCTTGTTCGAGGAGGGCAATCATAGGTTTTTTTGCATCAAAAAGATCTCGATAGATCAACTGCCCATACTCACAAGAGTTTTGTATTCCAGGTTCATCACTAATATACCGGGTAGCAGGAAGAAGTTTGGGACGGAGGAAATAGAGAGCAGCAGCGCTATATATAAATCGATTATAACTCTCCCGCCCAACAAATATGGTTTGGGCTGGTAGATTTTTTGTAAGTAAATTGCAGTTGGCAAGTTGTGATTGAAGTTCAGTAGATGCATCTTGGTGATGAATCAAAATATCCTTGAGTGGAACAACCGCTAATCGAAAAAACGAAGGCAGTAACAACACCATACACAAAAGCAAAACTCGTTGTTTTAGGATCTTCTTTGTGGAACGTACAGCATATCCTAATAATAGGATGACTGAACAAAAAAATGGAACTGCATGTGTCCAGTCGGCACGTCCGAGTGCGTAAGGGAGAAAAAGAACGGGGAAAACATATATCGGAGAAAACATGAATGTTTTTGTCTTGAATTTTTCGACGGTCATTTGTATAAGAAGAATTAAGTGAGTTAAGTAAAGTTTCGTGTTGGTACAATTACTCTTTTAGGTTGTTATTT
>CAYILC010000057.1:0-5606 GCA_964364145.1 uncultured Pseudomonadales bacterium | reverse complement strand
ACTCGGTCATCATAATCTGAATCTTCAACTTCCCATAGATTGGGATTTTTAATAACAGCGTATCGATTTGCCATTCGCCAACCGGCGTTTTTCGCCAAGCTCGAACTGCGTATCCCAATCCAAAAAAGACTCCAATAAATACGTACCAAAACTTCGTCATAACTTTTGAAACCCCAATAAGTATTTGTGTTGGGGCGGGGAGTGACGCGCCAAAGTCCGTATACATTGAGGTAAGTTGCGGAACCACAAATACCATCATGACAAACATCACCGCCACCATGGCGATCATCACGATGACTGGATAGATCAACGCTCCTTTTGTTTTTGCCGCAAACTCGTATTGCTTCTCAAGATTGTCCGCTAATCGATGGAGAACTTTGTCCAATACACCGGCAGATTCACCAGAGCGAATAAGTGCGATGTAGACGCGCGAAAACACCTTTGGATGTTTTTGCAAGGCTCCGGCAAAGGTCAAGCCTCCCTCAACATCGTGTAGTAACTCTGTGACTACTTTTTGTAGCGCCGGTTTGTTCTGTTTTTGTAAAATCCCAAAAGACTCGGTCAAGGTGAGACCAGCGGTAATCATGGTAGAAAGTTGGCGGGTAAAGTTGACAATATCTCCACCCTTTATACGATCGAACATCGCGGAAAAAGCGGCAAACTCGGATTGTTTTAACGCCTGTAAAGAAACGATGAATAAGCCCTTTTCTTTGAGAACCGCCGAAGCTTGCTGAAGACTACTTGCCTCAACCTTGCCTTTAACGGTTTCGTTTTTTTGATTTTTCGCTTTGTAAATAAAGAGTGGCATAGGCGTTTACATTTGCCCAACAACTTTTCGCATCCCTTCCGCCACATATCAGTACTGGACCGCAACTTCCTGTGAAATACGTCCTTGATCCAACAAACTCGCGAGACTTGCATTGAGGGTGGTCATGCCAACATCTGAAGAAGTTTGAATCACGTTATCCAGTTGAAATGACTTTCCTTCACGAATGAGGTTCCGCACAGCCGAGGTAGCAAGAAGGACCTCGGCGGCCGCGACGCGGCCGCCTCTCAAAGACGGCAACAACCGCTGGGAGAAAATCGCTTCGATTGTCATCGCAAGTTGGCTGCGAATTTGTGCCTGTTGTTCGGCAGGGAAAACATCAATAATACGATCAATCGTTTGCGCCGCAGAGTTTGTGTGCAATGTGGCAAACACAAGGTGACCGGTTTCGGCAACAGTGAGTGCCGCGGCAATCGTTTCAAAGTCGCGCATCTCGCCAACAAGCACCACATCCGGATCTTCGCGAAGGGCAGATCGCAACGCAATATCCCAAGAGTGCGTGTCGGAATGGAGTTCGCGTTGCGAAATAATGGACATTGCTGGCGTATACACAAACTCAATAGGATCCTCGATCGTGAGAATATGTTCTGCACGTGTTCGATTAATCTCTTCAATAATTGCCGCTAATGTGGAAGATTTCCCTTGACCAGTGGGACCTGTGACCAAGATTAGCCCTTGTTTTAACACAGCAAACTTGTGGCAAATTTGCGGCAGACCAAGCTCCTCAATCGTCTTGATTTTGGCCGGAATCAACCGCAACTCCGCAGCCATGATATTCTTCTCGAAATAGATGTTCACGCGGAAACGGCCAAGTTCCCCAAATTGATACGAAAAATCAAGTTCTTTATTCACCATCACTAATTCGTGCTGTTCGGACGATACAATCGGCGTAATCAAGGGTTCCATGTCCTGCGGCAAAAGCGCTGCCTCGTTGGGAATAGCCATGAGTTGACCATGCACTCGTAGCGTCGGCACCGTTCCCGCAATAAGGTGCAGATCGGAGGCTTCTTGATCAACAACCATCTGTAACATGTCTCGGATTGTCATATTTCCCCTTATTTAGTATCTAGTATCTAGATACTAGATACTAAATACCTTAGATCTGCGCCACACGCAAGACCTCCTCAATCGTTGTTATTCCTTCCAACACCTTTAAGTATCCATCCTGCTTCATCAATACCATACCATCCTCGGTACTTTGTTTTTCAATATCTTCTGCAGGTCTTCGCTCCAATATGAGTCGACCAATTTTCTCGTTCATCACCAGTACCTCATATACACCAATACGGCCTTTGTATCCGGTCCCACCACATTCGTCGCACCCTTTGCCGCGATGCAGTTTGATCTTCTCAGTAGGATTCTGCTTGGCCCATCCGTCAAATAACCCACCAAGTACTTTCTTAATATCTTCCAGTACCACTTCTTCTGGGTCGTATTCCTCTTTACAATCCAAACAAATTTTACGGACCACACGTTGCGCCATCACCAGCGTCATGGAAGAAACCAACAAGAACGGTTCTGCCTTCATATCGAGGAGGCGAGGAAGTGCGCCTGCAGCAGAGTTTGTGTGAAGGGTAGAGAACACCACGTGACCTGTAAGCGCGGCTTGAATCGCGAGCTCGGCGGTTTCCTGATCACGAATTTCTCCAACCATGATAATGTTTGGATCCTGACGCAAAAACGCGCGCAGTCCCGAAGCGAAGGTTAATCCTGCCTGCGGATTGATCTGTACCTGATTGATTCCCGCCATTTGGTACTCAACAGGATCTTCAAGCGTCACAATATTCACTTTTGGCGAGTTAATCTTTGTTAACAACGAATAGAGTGTGGTTGTCTTTCCAGATCCCGTTGGTCCGGTCACTAATACAATGCCATGCGGAACAATCGATGCCGCCTCCAAATTCTTCAGCGCAGTTCCGCGAATTCCTAACTCTTGCAAGGTTGGCACGCCACCGCTTTTCTTCAGCAAACGCATCACAATCTTCTCACCATGCACTGTGGGTAGGGAAGACACGCGCAAATCCACTTCTTCTTTATCCACCTTAAAATTAAAACGACCATCTTGAGGAATGCGCTTCTCGTCAATCTTCATGTCGGACAACACTTTGATACGCGACACCACGGCATCCTGCACGCTTTTTGGAAGAACGAGCTTTTCATGCAACACACCGTCAATGCGATATCGTACCCGCGTTTTGTCCTCTTGAGGTTCGATGTGCACATCCGAAGCGCGCGACTTCACGGCATATCCTAAGACTGTTTCCACAATTTTCGCAATGGGTGCTTCGCGAATGGTGTCACCTACATTACGAGCAACCGCCGCTTTTATCTCCACACCTTTTGAAAAACTCGCCGGCGCATTTTCTTTTAAGGCAGCCGTTACTTCGGAAGACAAACTTTGCGCGTATCGTTCAATGATTTCTTGATTGAGCTCTGTGAGCGTAGTGAAGAACGGCGCAATGCGATAGCCCGTTTTTTTCTCTAAGAAATCAATAACGCCCAAGTCCAACGGATTCTTCATCGCAACGGACAACGTGTTTGTTTGTTTGTTGAGCGCAAAAGGGAAAATCACATAGCGTTTTGCCACGGTATCCGCAATTGCCGAAAGCGCCTCTGGTGAGGAACCAACCTCACGGAGCGCAACAAACGGAACGTTGTATACCTTAGACCGCGCTTTACTCAGCACTTCTTCCGAAACGATATGTTTTTCTTCCAAAACTTGCTCGGCCGGACGGCCAGTGTTCACGTTCTCTAAAATAATCGTGTCGTATTGCTCTTGTGTAACAGTTCCATCCTTGAGCAAAGCATCTAATACCGATTCTAAGAACGAACCTGGGGATGAGTTTGACGATACCGATCGTGAAGATGAGGTGGGAACGGGCATGGGAACTGGCGTAGGCGTTGTCTGGGCAGGACTCATGGGATCATGGTAGCATACGCGAGAAGGGAAATGTATGTTTACGCCATTGTTTATTCTTGCACCTACGCGCAATCTTCAAAAAAAAATAGCATTTGCACACACTTCTTTTGCTTTCGAAGCAGAGCATCCTGACCTTTTGATTATTCAAGAAACACCATCAATCGGCATTGAGATGGTGAGGGAGCTTATAACGTGGTCTCACACCAAACCATTTTCGCTCAAACAGAAAGTGGTAGTCGTGTTGGAAGCTGGTCGAATGACCCTCCAAGCGCAAAATGCGTTGTTAAAAACATTGGAAGAACCACCGGAGTTTTTGCAAATCATTATGACCGGCACAAGTGAGTTAGGAATGTTGGAAACAGTACGATCGCGATGCAGAGTGATAAGGATGCAGACAAAACATGAGAGCGACACAGAAATGGAAGAATTTTTTATATGGCCCACAACAATTTCCATAGCAATAGACCAGGCAGAGAAACTTGCCAAAGATCGTGAGGGGGCAATTGGTTGGTGTGAAAAAACACTCTTGTATGAAAAACGTCTGCTTGAAAAATCACCACAAAGCGTGGGTGCCTTAGACAAAGTGAAACATCTTGTGCATACCATCACCCAGCTCAAGCGGAACGTCAATACAAAACTCGTATTCGAACATCTTTTCTTCCGCATACGC
Source organism: uncultured Pseudomonadales bacterium (assembly GCA_964364145.1). Lineage (GTDB taxonomy): Bacteria > Patescibacteriota > Microgenomatia > UBA1400 > UBA12028 > CAYILC01. The sequence continues at coordinate 1,190 of CAYILC010000057.1, read as the reverse complement.
TCACTTGCAAAACCCGAAACAATCGGGTAGAGTGATTCAATCTTCTGTCCAAACATGCCGATTTCTTGGCATTGTAGCGGCTAGAAATTTCTACATATTATGACAAAATCCAGTATTACTCAAGGAAAAGCTGAATATTCCGCCTCGGACATCCGTGTGCTGGAAGGTTTGGAACCTGTCCGTAAACGTCCGGGTATGTACATTGGCTCAACCGACGTTCATGGTCTGCATCACCTTGTCAAAGAAATTATGGACAACGCAGTGGACGAAGCCATTGCGGGATATGCTAAACAGGTTCATGTCTATCTTACAAAAGATGGGTACATCACTGTTACTGACAACGGCCGCGGTATTCCAATAGAAAAACATCCATCTGGACCTTCGGCGTTGGAAGTTGTGATGACTAAACTGCATGCCGGCGGCAAGTTTGATGAACAAGCATACAAAGCGTCCGGGGGATTGCACGGAGTTGGCGCTTCTGCGGTAAACGCGTTGTCTGCCAACATGCGTGTTGTGGTAAAACGACTCAAAAAGTATTACTTTCAAGAATATGCAATTGGTGTACCAAAAGCTATCGTAAAGGAGATTACTGTAGCGCAAGTAGTCAAAATGTTTCCATATCAGTCGAAGTATTTCGTAACATATCAAAGTGGGACATTGGTGAACTTTTTGCCAGACAGCACAATCTTCTCAACCACAACATTCGATCCCGATATTATTGTTGAGCTCATTCGTGACCGCGCATACCTCATGGCTGGTTTGTACTTCCGCTTCATGCATGAAGAATCTCATACGGAGCGCCATTTTTACTTTGAAAATGGTATTCAATCGCTCGTGACCAACCTCAATCGTAACAAGAAGACCCTACATCCAGTGTTGTACTTTAGTGGAGACTATGACGCCGGCAAGTTCAAGATTGGTGTTGAGGCCGCCGCGCAGTACAACGATTCATATTCCGAGCATATTAAATGTTATGCAAATGTCATCTACACATCAGATGGGGGAACGCACCTCACGGGTTTCCGGATGGCCATGAACAAGTCATTAAAGGATTACGCGACGAAAAATAATTACATTAAGGATGAAAAAGAGAGTTTCACTTCCGAAGACCTTCGCGAAGGTTTAACGGCCGTGGTGTTTGTGAAGATGTCGGCCAACGAAATTCAGTTTGAGTCGCAAACCAAGGCAAA
>CAYILC010000056.1:0-5757 GCA_964364145.1 uncultured Pseudomonadales bacterium | reverse complement strand
TTGAATAACAATATATAGATATATGGTTGACCGTACGCGCTCGTAAACAACACTTTGTCCACTTCGCTTTCTTTTTGTCGGGCATACTGCACCGCTTCCTGATACCCATACTGAAAATCCTTCACCGCGGGCGTCGTAGAGTACGTTTGCGCGTACCAATAGGAATACAACAGTGTTTGTCCTGTGAGAATACCAACAATACCAAAAGAGAAGATTTTAAGGAGTTTTTTGGACTGCTTCCGCGCGAGAAGCCATCCCTCACACTGCAAAAATCCGTATGCACCAAGGATTTGAACCCAAGGGATAATGCCATGCGCTCGATTACCGTGCGGCACATCATTCGAGATTACGGCTGGTAACAGGCCTATGAATATTGCAATAATGACCCATATTATTTGTCGGTTTTCATTTTTTGTTTTACGAAATACAGATATACACGCGATAAGTACCAACACAAACTCGAGATAAGAAAGGATGCCAAACTTTTTGGTGCTGTGTCGAAAGGTTGTGCTTTCACCCAAAAGGAGGAATTTGATTGAAAGATGCGCGCCAGTATTGGTCGCTAGCGTAGAGAGTACTTTGGGAAAAGGTAAAAGGTTGTTATGATCGACAATAGCAGATGTCATATAGAAACGCTCACCCGCGTTTCCAAAAAGCGTTTCACGAACCAGAGGCAGTATGAGTAATAGTCCCGCCAACGCTCCAATCACTACCCACTTTTTTTGGTACATGAGACTTTTCCAATATGCCACACTCAACAACACAACAAGTAATGGAACGCTAATTTTCGTGCTGTGATAGGTATACATTGCCAAAACAAAACTTACCGCAGAAGGTAAAAAATACCATCCTTTTTTCCGTGCCGTAAGAAAACATGCCACACCAGCCGATACCAAAGCAACGCCAATCCCGGACTCAAATGCTATTCGAGAAAATTGAATGTTTAATGGTGAAACAGCGACGAGTGCCGCCGCCATGAGTGCTCCGGATTTTTTCTGAAATACTTCAAGTCCAATCCAATACGTCATGAAAACTGTGAAAACACCAGCCAACGCCATTGGCAACCGAATTGCGAACGTGTTTATACCAAGAACTTTCGTTGAAATTGCATCGAGATAAATCGCCACCGCAGCCTTATAATCACCAAAAGACTTAAAGGTTATGGGCATTCGTGCTAACCATTCATCGCGATGGACCGTTACAATGCCATACCCGTTATACGCTGTAGCGGCCTCATCCCAACTTAAACCCATGGGTAAAGAGCCCAATGAAACAACACGCAAAAGTAATGCCGTGAAAAGAATACAGATGAATATTTTGTGCTCTCGGATCGCAGTCGTGAAAACATTGAACATTGAATTTTTCATGCCAATCATACCAGTCCTCCAATATGAGCCTTTTCCACCACGACCTGATCAGAAATTACTGCTGTTTTTGCTGCCATTCGGCGCGCGCCAAGCACTTCACCCATTTGAAGTGTGGCCTGGATTAAGCCGAAGATTAGTAATCCGTGGGAACGAAGGCCGTCAAATATAATGTGGTACGGAAGGTATACAAAATGGTGCAGTAAAATGTTCGTATCGGTCACGTTTTTCCACATAAAAAGGAAGGCATTTTTATACGACATAGTCTTCATTTTTATTCTACCGAACACAACTGCATTGGTTGTTTCGTGGTCGTGAAAAACACGCGCTTTGGGTTCAAAGAGAACTCTAAAACCAGCCTTCCACGTTCGATATCCAAGGTCAATATCTTCAGCATAGGCCGGCCGGAACAAGGTATCCATCCCTCCAAGTTTCTTCCAAAGATCCGTGCGCATCACTATGCTTCCACCAGCCGCCCACATAGTAGGTCCGGCAGTTTGTTCTTTCGCCCGCGCATGAACAAACATCCCTCTTTGGAATGAGGCAATGCTTCGCCCCTGAACCTTCCCAGAGGCATCATATTCACAACAACCAACCGCTCCCACCATGTTGTGAGCAAAATGCGAAACCGCAGCGGATAAAGCGTTTGAATCTGGTGAAACATCGTTATTAAGAAGGAAAATGAGTGGATTTTTTGCCACAGCTACTCCGTCATTGCATGATTGCGCATACCTCATGGTGTTTCTATGTTGAATCAGATGAACGAACGGATATGTGTTCTTCAAAAACTCTACGGAAGTGTCTGTTGAGGCGTCATCGACCACAATGACTTCATCACCATCTCTCAAGCAAGCAAACACCGCGGGCAAATGTTTCTCGAGTAAATGTCGACCATTATAGGTAGGAATCACCACGCTTACCCGCATACCATCTCCTTGAGCGTTTCATCGAAACGTTTCTTGCTAAACCAACCAGCTCGTTGTCTTGCGGCGGTACGCAATTTTTTCGCCAATTGAATATTCTCGATCATTTTTCGTGTATATCCAATAAAGTCATCTTCTGTTTCACACAAAAACCCATTCACTCCGTGCTCAACAATCTCTGGTAAACCGCCTTTGTTTACAACAATCGGCACCGCTCCAGAGGCCATTGCCTCCACTGCAGAGATCCCAAAATGTTCCACCTTGGTGGGAAACTGTACTTGATCAATCCCAAATCCTGCCGCGTGCCAGTATATTGATGCGTGCGCATAGTACTGTTGCAACATATTGAACGAGGCATCATGAAAGATCTTCACCGAGTACCCTTTTGCCAGGTTTGCCACTGACTCCGCGTATTCTTCATTATCTTTTCCTGGATCAATCGTACCAATCAACACAAGCCGCCATCGTTTTGCTTCACCCGCATCAACCATGGTACGAAACATCTTCACTAAAAGATCTTGCCGCTTGCAATGCAACCCAGATTTTTCGCCAGTGAAAAATCTCCCAACCGAAAGAATGATGTGCTCTTTTTCGCCTGGTTTGAAAGCTTCAGTATCTACATACGGATAATGAACGAATTGAATTGGTGTATTCCATGCCCGTTCAACCATGGTTTTGGTAAACAGAGAATTTGCATTTTTCACGCTCCAGTTCATCAACTTTACACGGTTTATTACGCCATTTTGTGGAAAGGTAAATGGAAATTGAATGTGTGCGATGTTTTTACTTGCGCCACTCAAGAAAAAACTTCCGTCGGTTAAGCAGTACATCACGTCATAACACATCGTTTCAAGAAATCGTTGCGTGGCAGACATATTCCCGCCAAGTTGTGATGAGACAAAACGCACTTTTTTTAAATTCAAACGAAAAAGTGACTGATATTTTTCACGCACTTTTTCCATGTTTTCATACCCAAACCCCGGTCGCACCAAAACGTCCACGTCTGCATGGGATGACAAACTTTCTGCCACAGAAAAAAAATAACGCTCACCTCCGCCAGAATGTTCCGGCACATAGGGAGAGTACATCCCTATGCGTGTTCGTTGTCCCATAACCGCTCCACATCTTTTTCATACTTTTCATATGTTTCTTCTAAACTCGGAATACGTTGAAGTTCCCACAGTCGCTCATACACCAAAAATCTATTCCACGACTGTGTCATTGCCTCGACTAACCCTTCCATGCCATCTTTGTATGCCTTTAACACAATCACACGATGGAAAAACTCCCACACTGTTACCTTGATGAGGCGTAAAATGGTCATTTGGGGATGTTTCGCCTCAAGAAGGAGTTGTGCTTCTATGTCGGTCCACTGCAAAGACTTTCGGATGCCATCCGCCATGTTTCGATGCGTGAGGTGAATGAGTGGTTCGATGAGATCGCTCACATCTCCTTCGATAACCGCGTGTTCGTGAACCCGTCCCTCCCAGGTTTTAAGATCGTCTTTTTTGAAGAGGCGAACCAATGTATCGTTTTGCCAACCACCCGCCTTCATCCACCGGCCGTAATGAATATTGTTTCGTCCAACCCGATATGCTGAGTATTGCCCAGGACCGTTCACCACATGCCGAATGTCATGCATAAGAGCTGGGGTGACACGTTCATCAGCATCAATATAAAGAATCCAGGGATGCTTTGCATGTTTAAGCCCAAGATTGCGGAGTTCAGCAAAAGTTTGCCGTGAAGAAGTAGGAATAACGCGGATTCCTTGCATCGAGGCCAACTCCGCAGTGCGGTCTGTTGATCCGCTATCCACAACTAACACCTCGTCGCACCACTTGAGTGTCTCAAGACAGTTTGCAATCATCTGCTCTTCATTTTGTGCAATAACAACTGCCGTGATCTTTGCTGAATCCATAGTGTTTATCTCCTACCTTCTATTGTACTCCTTAGTGACATAAGTTTTGTAAATATTTTCACTCTTTTTCTTGCGTAAAATGTTTTTTTCCCATTTTATAAAAGAGAGTATCAATCAATCCCATTTTTTCATAATGAGTACCATGTTTCAATTTTGTAAAAACTTCTTTCACGAGAGCAACTTTTGTCCTCATTCCTGCATATTTCAATCCAAAATACAGTCTATTGCGCGTTTGATAATACACCTGCTGTTGTGAACCGCTCCCACCGCTCGAACCAGCATTTTTGTGCCAAATTTTTGCTTGGGGAACGTACCAAAGTTTTCCTTTGCGTCCGCGAAGGCGTTCAGAGTAATCAAGATCCTCAAGATAAAGAAAATACTTTGTGTTCCATCCCCCAATCTTCTGGTACGTCTGGCGGGACACGAGCATGCAACACCCCGTCACAAACCCTGTCTCTTGTGCTCGATCAAACTGGCCAAAATCAACTTCATCTACGCCCCGATGCCAAGCGTACATATTTTTTCGATCCACAAGCCCTCCAGCATACCAAAAAACCTTTCCATGCTCGGAAGAGTTATAGGCATTCTTGTGAAACTCGTATCCAGATTCAAAATAGATCTTTGGTGCATACGCCGCCAACTCACCATTATGGTTATGAGCAAAACTCACTAACTCATGTATTGCTGAAGGATCCACTCTTGTATCGTTGTTGAGAAAGAGTAAATACTCCGGATTGTGATTCTGTAATGTGTATGCGGCACCCTCGTTGTTTCCGCCAGAAAAACCCAAATTCTTGCGCTCCAATATCTCGATCTTGGGAAATTGGTCTTGCAAAACTTGTGTACTTTTCGACCGTTCAGCACTATCGTCGTCCGCATTCACCACTATTATCTTGAGGTTCTCCGTATTCCGAGATGTCTGCAGAGACTGCACACACGCAATCGTATCCTCGAGACCATGATAGTTTACGATGATAACACTCACACTTGGCATAGTATTTACCTCTTTTGTATTCTACCAGTGGGACGAGCAAGAAGCATCACATATATGACCCAACTGATAATTCCAAAGATCGATACACCGATCCAAAATGTCATGTAGGTGGGATAGTACTTGAGCTCAATATTCCAGTCTCCTTGAGGAACAACGAGGCTCATCCATCCGTTACGTTCGACAACCGTACAGGCATATTGTGAACGTACACACCGCCAACCCGGAAACCATGCTTGCGCGATTATAATCTTGGTATCGTGGTCTGCTGTAACATGGAATGTTATCGTGTTCCAGTCAAGCGCGACATTGGTTATAGTTGTCGAATTTGAAGGTTCCTCATCAATCACTCGTACAAACGGTAATGCTCCAAGGTCCTCAAGCACCTTCCAACCATCTCCAGACGCAATCTCTCGAAGATCCGGATACCTTGTCACAATCCAGTCACCAGGATACATCAGCAGATCTTGAATAATATATCGAACGCCCAAAGCACGATACCGGGCATCGGTAAGTGGTGCAGGATCAACCGAGTTAATGTTTGTTCCGTTCTGCGTCTTC
>CAYILC010000055.1:0-5841 GCA_964364145.1 uncultured Pseudomonadales bacterium | reverse complement strand
GCTTTAACTCAAGCTTAATAACATACGGAGACTGCAAAGGAAAAATGCGCTCAACGCCAATATTGTCCGAAGCAATCTTGCGAACAGTCACCGATTTGTTGGATTCACGGTTATCGACGCCAATAACAAGACCCTCAAACGCCTGTGTTTGGATCTTGCCATCCTCTTCACTAATCTTGAAATGAACGCGAATGGTGTCGCCGACAGAAATTTCTTGATCGTTATAGGTAAAGTACTTTGCCATAGAGCGGAATTGTATCAGATCTGGGTTTTCTCGGCAAGGTCGTAAAAAGGTTTGTCATAAGGTTCATTTCTTTTTTGCCGCATTCACAAACGCAACGAAAATCGGATGCGGATGCAGAGGCCGAGATTTGTACTCTGGGTGGCCCTGTGTGCCGAGGAAGAAAGGGTGAACGCTTTTTGGTAACTCAATAAGCTCTACCAAATGTTCTTTGACAGATCTCCCAGAGATAACGAAACCGGCCTTTTCAAGATCTTTCGCATAAGCATCATTAAATTCGTATCGATGTCGATGACGCTCGGAGGTATGTTCGATGCCATAAATTTCATACGCGAGAGTTCCTTTTTTGACAGCGCAGTCCCAGTTTCCAAGGCGCATCGTACCACCATAGGCCCGAGTTTCTAAAATGCGTTGGTGTTCCGGAAGAATGTGGATAACTTGGTGAGTAGTTTTTGGATTGACTTCTTCAGAGTTCGCGTCTTTCCAACCCAACACATTCCGAGCAAACTCGATAACGGCGAGTTGCATGCCATAGCAAAGGCCAAGGTATGGTATTTTTTTCTCACGAGCAAACTGAATCGCGCGAATTTTTCCCTCAACACCACGCGCTCCCCAACCGATAGGAACAATAATGCCATTCAGTTTACCCAAGATTTGTTCCACGTGTCGGTCATCCACATCCTCAAGTTGTTTGCTGTTTATCCATACGATTTCGATATTGGCATTCGCAGCCACACCGGCATGGTATAGCGCATCATAAAGCGCCGCATAAGAATCGCGAAGCTGATAATCACCGGTTGCTAAGTATTTTCCCACGATGCCAATCTTTACCGTCGCAGTTTTTTTCTTTTTTAACTGTGCGATCATATTTTTCCACGATGAAATATTTTGCTTTTTGAGTGGTAAGTGAAGGCCTTGCAGAATTTTTTCATCGAATTTTTGATCGACAAATAACAATGGGACTTCATAGACTGATGGAACGTCTGGATTGGCAATAATATGGTCAGGTTTCACATTGCAGAAAAACGCAAACCGATCTCTGCGACGCTCATCCATTGGTGTTTCAGACCTGGCAACAATAAAATCAGGCTGAATACCCATGGAGTTTAATCGTTGAATCGAAAGTTGTGTTGGTTTGGTTTTGGGTTCATCAATATGGGCGGGAGTTGGCAGGTAGCTGACGTGAATATGAATCACCTGTTCGTCATTGCGATACTGCATAATGCGTGACGCTTCGTAATACAGGACATTTAAGTACTCGCCGGCAGTTCCGCCAAGTTCCGTGATAATGATGTCGGCGTTTTCTTTTTCTCCTGCCTCGTTGATACGGCGAATAATCTCGTCACAGACGTGCGGCATCTCAACATCCTCACCGTTGTAGCCAAAAGCCCGCTCGCGATCGATAACAGCTTTATAAATCTGGCCAAGCGTAATAAAGTTGTGTTTCCCCATATTCTGATCGAGGAATTTTTCGTATGTGCCCAGATCCATGTCGGCCTCGGTGCCGTCCTCGCACAGGAACGGGTCGCCGTGCTCAATGGGGTTGATAAGGCCGGAATCGATGTTGAGATAGTTTTCGCATTTCACGATGGTGACGCGATACCCGCGTGATTTCAACAAAAGCGCGATTGATGCGGTAGTGATGCCTTTGCCGAGAGAAGAAAGAACGCCACCGGAAACGAAGATATATTTGCGTTGTTTGGAGGGTTTATTTTGCGGCATAGGTGATTATACTGTAGAATATTCGAGTTTGACAAGACCAAATTGAAGGAATGATTTTTGTCACATAGATGGTTATACTTTAGGCGTTACTAGTTTTTTTAGCAGAGAAAAGAGGTGATATGGAACACGATCAATTTAAGATTGCTGAATTGGGAATGGAAGAAATTGCACGCATAGGAATGACGTTTCAAAATGAACGTTCTGTGAGTACACTTGTTGCATTTCAAGATTCACTTCGCGCCATAAGGGCAGACATAACGGCTATTGATCTTACATTGCTTACGCCTGTGCAGCGCAGAAGAGCTGAAACATGGTTGAGCACAGTAGACGGATGGACACAGGCAGTCGAGAAACTTATGGTAAGACAGATTTCAGTCAATAAATCTTAAAAGTACAGTTTTTATTCAGTCTTAAGTAATTTCTTAACTTTTTCAATCACCTTCTCGCTCCATTCCACCGTGTACGGCAACTTCATTCGTTTTGGTTCAGCACCATTAGGAATAATCAAAATCAAGTTATTTTTACCGCTAATTGATTTAAGCAACTTTCCAAGCTCAATCAAAACTTCCTTAGAAGTCCCGCGTGGGATCTCCAGCTCAAAGGTGTTTTCATCTTTTTTAAGTGTTGCGTCCTCGTCAATATCCGGAGCCTTTACTGCATCAACAAGAAACGTGGGTTTGCCCTCTCGATCCTCAACTTTTCCTTTTATCAGCAAGACGCTATCAACTTTGAGTAAGTTTTTTGCTCCAGCATACGCGCGAGGAAAAACCACAAACTCGATCTGGCCGGTTCCGTCATCCAACACGCCAAATCCCATTTCTTGCCCCTTAGCTTTGGTGACAACCGTGCGCCAGGAAATAACAATACCACCCAACCAGACAATCGCGTCTTTATGAACACTTGGATCAAGTTCGACAATCGTTTTTGTTGCGGATTTTGCGACCGCTTTTAACGCGGAGGCCATGGGGTGTTCGGTTAAGTAAAAACCCAATAATTCTTTCTCAAACGACAAAAGTTCCGCTTGAGGATATTCAACTTCTTTTGGAAATGCGTCTTTCACCTCTTGATCTTTATGATGACCCAATGACGCAAAGAGGTTGTCCTGCCCCTCCGAGTCGCTGTCGTATTTTTGCAGTTTGCTTCGAATATCATCCATATGCTTGAGTAACGTTGCGCGGTTGGCAAAACTATCAAAGCAACCAACCTTCACCAAACACTCGACAACTTTTTTATTGACTCTTCGCGAATCAACGCGCAGCAGAAAATCCGTAAATCCAGAAAATGGATGATCTTTGCGAGCTTCCAAGATTGCTTCAATGGCGGTAGATCCAACATTTTTGATTGCGACAAACCCGAATCGAATCGCCTGTCCATGTAGAGATTCTTTATCCGCTTCAATCGTGAAGTTCTTGTCCGAAGCATTAATGTCAGGCGGCATGGTTACAATCTTCATGCGTTTACATTCCTGAACGCCCGTGGCGATCTTCTCGTCGGTGTTTGCACCGTGCGAGTTTGCCTCAATAGACAACATCGCGGTCATATACTCCACGGGGTACTTTACTTTCATGTATGCGGTTTGATAGGCAATCATGGCATACGAGGCGGCGTGCGCTTTATTAAAGCCGTATCCGGCAAATTTTTCGATGTAACTCCAGACTTTCTCGGCTATTTCCTTGGTGTATCCTTGTTTTATCGTACGATTCACAAACTCGGCCTTTTGCTTATCCATGATCTCTTTTTTCTTTTTTCCGATAGCTCGGCGTAAAATATCAGCTTCCCCAAGCGTGTATCCGGCCAAGATATTGGCGATTTGCAACGCTTGCTCTTGATAGACCAAAATGCCGTAGGTCTCTTTCAGCACAGGTTCAAGCACTTTATGGGGATATACAACTTTACCGGGGAAATGTTTACCCTCGATAAAATCTTGAATAAGATCCATTGGGCCGGGACGATAGAGGGCGACCATGGCGGTGATATCGGTGAAGGCGCTTGGCTTGAGCGTGCGCGCAACACGGCGCATGCCGGCAGACTCGAGCTGAAACACACCGGTGGTTTCGCCGCTGGACAAAAGTTTGTAGACGTCTTTGTCATCAATCGGAATTTTTGTAAGGTCGATGATTTTGCCGCGCGTCTTCTTAATAATCTCTATAGCTTCTCCCAAGATCGATAAGTTTCGCAGTCCTAAAAAATCCATTTTGAGCAGGCCAATGGCGTTGTCCGAGACGTTGCGGTCCAGCGCTTTCATGTCGTATTGTGTGATAATCTTTCCTTCCTTGGATTCGCGCATGATGGGTGTGTACTCGGTGAGCGGCTTATCCGAAATTACGATACCCGCCGCGTGTACACTGCTGTGCCGCACATTTCCCTCTACCCGCATAGAAAGATCTAAAAGTTTCTTGAATTTCGCTTGTGTGTAGTACTCGCGAAGTTCCGGAACCGTGTCCACCGCGGTTTGAATGCCTGTATTGAGCGGAATGAGCTTGGCGATGCGATCGGGATCGCTGTAGGGCATGCCAAGCGCGCGGCCTATATCGCGAATTGCGGCACGGGCCTCCATTGCTCCAAACGTAATGATCTGCGCTACTTTGTCTTCGCCGTAGCGTTGCGTGACATAACGAATAACTTCATCACGACGAAGATCGGCAAAGTCCATGTCAATATCGGGAGGCGTTGGACGCTCCGGGTTCATGAATCGTTCAAACGGCAGTCCGTGTTGAAGTGGGTTCATGTTGGTAATGTTGAGACAGTACGCGGCCAAAGAACCAGCCGCCGATCCGCGACCTGGACCAACATAGATACCATGATCTTTTGCCCAATTCACAAAGTCTTGCACAATGAGAAAGTATGTGGAGAAGCCTTTTTTGGTGATCACTTCAAGTTCGTAATCTAAACGTTTTTTTGTTTCTTCCGTGATTTGAGAACCAAAACGTTTTTTTAATCCTTCATGTGCCATTTTCTTGAATAACGACTCCGATGTTTCCCCTTTTGGTAGTGGAAACACCGGTAAGATCCAGTTCCCTATAGGAATTTCTACGTTGCATTTGTTGGCGATTTTTACGGTGTTTGCGATGGCATCCGGATATCGAGCAAATAACTCCGCCATTTCTTCGGAAGAACGCAGGTAATAATCTGGCGACTCAATCATCGTCATGCGGTTTGTATCGCTCACAATTTTGCGTGTTTGAACCGCAAGGAGTACGTCTTGCGCTTCCGCATCATCTGGGTTCACGTAATGGACGTCGTTTGTGGCTACTAAGGGAATACCAAGTTCACGCGAAAGGTTTGCCATTTCTTTGGCCATTTCACCAACTTCTTTTACCTTAGGATGGGCTTGAATCTCTAAGTAAAAATCATCGCCAAACAGTTCTGCGTACTGTTTAAGTTTTTTGACTGCCTCGTCGCGTTTGTTTTCCATAATGAGCTGACTAAACTCACTAGCCAAACAGCCGGAAGTGGCAATGAGGCCTTCGTGATACTGTTTGAGCAACTCAAAATCGATGCGCGGTTTGTACGAAAATCCTTCCAAGTGCGCAATCGAGGTGAGTTTCATCAAGTTTTTGTAGCCGGTAAAATTTTTTGCGAGCAGTAACAAATGGTATTGGTCGGCACCCATTTTTGGTTGTTTATCCAGATGCGAGTTTGCAGCAACATACGCCTCCATACCTATAATGGGTTTAAGCCCTTTTTCTCTTGCATAATTATAAAAGTGGATTGCACCGTGCATATTGCCATGATCAGTAATGGCAATGGCCTTCTGATGTTGCGCTTTTGCGCGTTCCATCAATAGAGGAATTTTACTTAAGCCATCTAAGAGCGAATACTCTGTGTGGACGTGAAGATGAACAAAGTCATGCGTGGACATATCTAGGGATTAGTGT
>CAYILC010000054.1:0-5845 GCA_964364145.1 uncultured Pseudomonadales bacterium | reverse complement strand
TTGGGTGGGATTGCTGCAATTTCGCTGATCGTTGGTGGCATTGGGATCATGAATATGATGTTGGTCTCGGTGACGGAACGTACGCGAGAGATTGGACTACGCAAAGCTTTAGGTGCTACGCCGAATGTTATTTTATTGCAGTTTCTTATTGAGGCCACACTGCTTTCTGTGCTGGGTGGAATGATTGGTGTCGGCATTGCGGTGGGGATCTCGCTTATTATTAACAACTTTTTCCCTGCAGTGGTAAATCTGTTTTCTATTGGTTTGGCTTTTGGTGTTTCTGCGGCGATTGGTATTGTGTTTGGTGTCGCGCCGGCACGCCGAGCAAGTCAACTTTCTCCCATTGAAGCGTTGCGGTATGAGTGAGACTGCAGTACCCTAAAGGGATGGGGGAATGTGTTTAAATTATTTCTCGGAGCAATTGTCTTAACGCTCGTAGTTGGGGGTGGTGTATTTGTAGCAAAAAACTACAACCTGATTGCAGAGAACATGCGACTGTCCAACTTTCAAAACCTTTTGGAAAAACCAAACACCGATCAACCCGGTGATGAGCAGGCATCTATTCCAGACGAAAAAGATGGATCCATTCTTGGGGTGAGCAAAGAAAATATTACGAAAACGAAAGGTGTTGTCACAAACATCGTTTCACCAATCACAAATCAAGTTGGGAATATATTGGGCGCTTCGGTGAACACCGTGACTTCTGTAACTTCCGGATCCACCACGGACAATGGGAAGGTTGATGTCAACAAACTTTTTGAAAATGCCAAGTCTCAAGCTGCAGCGATTCCCGAGCAAGTATTTACGCAAGCTCGGTATGAATACTGTAGACAGGTGGTAAATGATTTTGAGAAGCAGTAAGAGATGTTTGGCATACAAACAAATTCCCATTTTGACTACATTCCTCATGCTAGAATAGCCGCATGGATATTGATCAAGTTCTCGTTCAGGAAATTCAGGATTTGCAAACGCGCTCTGCGGATATGTTGTTGCGCGCAACCCTCAACAAAAAAACTGCAGAAATTGAAACTCTAGAAAAAGAAACAGCAAACCCCGCGTTCTGGAACGATCAAGAAAAAGCAAAAAAAACTTCTCAACAGCTCTCTGCATTAAAAGATGAGGTAGCGCGTTTTGATCAGCTCAAAAAATCTGCAGATGATTTGGAGGCGTTGGCGCAACTCGTGCATGAAAATAAAGATGAAGATACATCAATGCTTACCGAACTCACAACTGCAACTAAAAACTTTTCTAAACAACTCAACACAGTAGAGCTTCGTGTCTACTTCTCCGGCAAGTACGATAATTTTCCTGCAATTCTTTCGATTCATTCTGGCCAAGGAGGCACCGAGGCTATGGACTGGGCGAGTATGCTTCAACGCATGTACTCGCGGTACTTTGAAAAACAAGGATGGAAAACTCAACTTACCGAGGAGTCTCGCGGTGAGGAAGTGGGCATTAAGTCGTGCACATATTTGGTTCATGGCACATATGCATACGGCCATCTCAAGGGAGAAGCGGGAACGCATCGATTAGTGCGCTTGAGCCCTTTCAATGCTGATAGTCTTCGCCAAACCTCGTTTGCTGGCGTTGAAGTGATGCCGTTGGTTGAGGATACGCAGACCGAGATTGAGATCAATCCGGATGATTTGGAATGGCAGTTCACGCGCGCTGGCGGACATGGCGGTCAAAACGTGAACAAGGTGAACACCGCGGTGATTCTGACGCACAAGCCAACGGGGATTATTGTTGAGGCGCGGCAGGAGCGGTATCAGGAACAGAATCGCAAATATGCGCTCACAATCTTGAAATCAAAACTCGCTGAAATTGACGAGAAGAAATATCAAGCCGAAATGGCTCGGGTAAAAGGAGTACATAAAATCGCTGGATGGGGCAACCAAATTCGCAACTATGTTCTGCATCCATACCATTTGATAAAAGATGTGCGCACGCAGGTGGAAACATCGGACACGCAAGGTGTTCTCGATGGAGATCTTGACGAGTTTATTGCCGCGGAGGTGAAATTGTAGACGTATTGTCTGTATAAAGAAAATTGGTCGAAATATGTGATTGAATCTCAGTTCTCACATATGTATACTGTCGAACACATCACAAGTTTCGCTGTTCTTTCACGAAGTTTTGCACTTCAGGAGAGAGCTCCGAGACGACGATAAGTATTTCTTACAAGAACATATTGCCTATCATGAGGAGTCTCGCCGAGCGAGTTTGTAACGAGCGTCTCTCTCCTGAAGTGCAAAACTTGGATACCCATGAAAAAAGAAGCCAATATATCCACCAAAATCGCTATTTTCAAAGGTAAGAAAGTGCGGAAAATCATTTTTCAGAATGAGTGGTGGTTTTCGGTGGTTGATGTAGTTGAGGCACTTGTAGGAACGGATAGGCCAAGGAAATACTGGAACGATTTAAAAACTAAAATAATTGAAGAAGGATATGTTGAGTTGTCCGAAAAAATCGGACAACTGAAACTTCAATCACTAGACGGGAAGTTTTATGAAACTGATTGTGCGAATACAGAGACAGTATTTCGTATTATCCAGACAATTCCTTCCCCCAAAGCCGAGCCGTTCAAACGTTGGCTTGCTAAAGTTGGGTATGAAAGAGTTCAAGAAATAGAAGATCCTGAACTAGCCACCAAACGTACACGAGCTCTTTACAAAGCTAAAGGTTACCCTGATTCCTGGATCGAAAAACGGATGCGTGGGATTGAAATCCGAGAAACACTCACCGATGAATGGAAGAAGCGCCATGTTGGCGCTGATCGAGAATACGCAATTCTTACCGCTGAAATTTCTCAAGCCACATTTGGCATGACTCCGAGTGAATACAAAAAGTTTAAAGGTCTCAAGAGAGAAAACTTGCGTGATCACATGAATGATCTCGAACTTATTTTCTCTATGCTTGGTGAAGCTTCCACCACAGAAATAGCCAAAAACAAAGATGCACAAGGATTTATCGAAAACAAGCAGGCTGCATTGCTTGGTGGAGCAGTGGCAGGTCACGCCCGTAAAGAACTGGAACAAAAAAGCGGTAAAAAAGTGTCCACGAAACGGAATTATCTGTTTTTGACTGGGAAAAAGAAACTTTCATAAAAGCGTTGCCAGCAAATCAAGGTGTTCTCGATAAAGATTTTGACGAACTTATTATGGTGGAGGTGAAACTAGTTATCTTCAGGGGGCACAATATTTCTTTTCGCGAATTCATCGAGGAAAGCGATCCGTTGCCATAGTAGTTCAGAATATCCAGCATCTTGGTTATTGATTCTGATATGAAGTTGAAAGAGTACATTTTTGTATACTTTTGCAAGTTCTGTATCGTCAAATTTAGAAATCCAGTCAAGATAATCAGCTCTGCGAGCATCATTTTGCTCAGGATTAAGTCCAGTAATTGGAGTTATCATTTCACCTAATGACTTGCCTTGCTTGAGAAGTTCTCGACCTTCGGCTGCTCTTGCCATGTGATTTTTTGCAGTTTCGACAGTTCGTCTAAAAATATCGGGATCTTTCTACATATTTCAAGAATACCATAATTTCCCGTTGATCTCTCCTCTGTCGCAATGGTATAGTGGTTCTGTTAGTAAAGAGGGGGACACATGGTAACTCAATCAAAAGTCGTAAAAGATTATAGCCAAGCAGTGGACGGTAGCGTTCCTGCGCCAACAGAAACACAGCAAACAACACAGCCAGTAACCGACACACAAGTAATGTACGGAGATGCTTCTATGCCTATGACGCCTAAACAAGGTTCGCCAATGATGATTCCCGTAATCCTGATTGCACTGGTTCTTGGTGTAGGTACGGGCTATTTGTTGTTTACAAATTCTGGAAGCATTGGGACGATGAAAGCAAAGCCTGTTGTTCAACAAACAGAGGATGGGGTCGCCACCGCTCCAAAGATTGAGGTTGGCAAGGTATACGGAAGTCCAGATTCTTCAACATTTAAGGACTCCGCAGAAGGTGTATTACTGCTTGGCGGCGTGAATGGCGAAGGATCGTATCATATTGTTCGTGAGGGTGGTGAAAGTCAGAATGTCTATCTCACATCTTCCGCGCTTGATCTTGCCCCATTCGTTGACGCTCATGTGATTGTAAAGGGTGAAACCTTTAAGGCACAACGAGCTGGATGGCTCATGGACGTTGGTCAAGTAAAGGTTGTTGAGCTAAATGCGCAGTTGCCAGATTGGGCGCAAAAAGCCGCCGCACAAGCCGAGTTGAAAGGTTCCGGTAATCAGTAGACCGTAATCCTGCCAAAGATGATTGAATTTACACGAGTCACAAAAACCTATCCAACAGGACAATCGGCACTCTCCGATGTGTCATTTATTATCGAACCCGGCGAGTTTGTATTTTTTGTTGGCGAGTCCGGTGCGGGTAAAACAACCATCATGCGGTTGCTTACTCGTCAGACAAACTCGACTACAGGCGAAATTCTCTTTTTTGGTCAAAATCTTGGCACGATTAACTCAAAAGGTATTCCCAAGTTACGCCGTGAGGTTTCGGTAGTGTTCCAGGACTACAAACTTCTCCCCGATCGAACGGTTGCAGAAAATATCAGTTTGCCGTTGGAGATTGCCGGCAAAGCAAAAGAGGAGATTGTAAATAGATTAAAGGATTTATTGGAGCTTGTAAGTCTTCAGGACAAAGAAAATTTTTTCCCGGTTCAGCTGTCCGGTGGTGAAGCACAGCGTGTAAGTATTGCTCGTGCCTTGGCAATTGGGCCAAAGGTATTGTTTGCGGATGAGCCTACAGGAAACCTCGATCATGATTCGGCGGTCTCTATTGCCAAGTTGCTCAATAAAATTCACGAGTTGGGGACGACTATTTTGATGGCAACGCATAACCTTGATTTAGTGAAACTCCTCAAAAAGCGTGAGATTCATATGAGTAAGGGTAAAATTACCAAGGATACGAAACAGAAAAAAGTACCTGAAAAACATGACGAGAAAAAAAGTGATACATCAGAAAAAGTAGAGAAAAAAGAGGAGCACAATGAACCGTCCGGTCTTTGAGGCGTTTCGGCAGATAAGGCGCACGCCATATCAAGCATTGGGAGCGATCTTGGTGCTGTTTATTACGTTTTTTGTGGCGTATGCGTTTTCGTTTATTGTATTTGGCTCGGAACAGGTGATTCGGTACTTTGAAACTCGACCACAAGTCACCGCATTTTTCAAAAACAGTGCGACCGATCAAGAAATTGACGCAATTCATCAAGAAATTACAGCAAAACCGTATGTTGCTTCGGTTAAGGTTGTGTCGAAGAATGAGGCTCTCGCGTTGTACAAAGCAGAAAACAAGCAGGATCCATTATTACTCGAGTTAGTCACAGCAGATATTCTTCCGGCAAGTATTGAGGTGAGCGGAAAAGATATTGGTTCTTTAGAGTTAATCCAGACAGATTTGGGACAGTATAAAGATACTATTGAAGAGATTGTGTACCAGAAAAACATCGTGGACTCTTTGGCCAAATGGACGAAAACGATTCGATACATGGGTATCGGCGCAATCGCTGTTTTGGCAATCACTTCACTTGTGATTGTAATGATTATTATCAGCATGAAAGTGGCAATGAAACGCCAAGAGATTGGCATCATGCGACTGCTGGGGGCTACTTCTTGGTATATCAATGCACCGTTTGTGATTGAGGGCATGTGGTATGGGTGTGTGAGCGCGGTGCTGGCGTGGGTGTTGGTGACGGTTGGTGTGCTGTATGCAACTCCGTGGATTCTCGATTTCTTTGGAGAGATTCAAATCCTTCCGCCTTCTTGGATATTTTACGCGATTCAGGCCGGAGCAGGAATTGTGTTTGGAGTTTCGATCGGCGCTTTGGCAAG
>CAYILC010000053.1:0-6109 GCA_964364145.1 uncultured Pseudomonadales bacterium | reverse complement strand
TTCGGCTGCGACGGCCATGGGACCTCATTTGTCTCGTCTCTGGCTTAGGTTTTGCGGCAGGCGATACGACCTTTACAGTTGCGGCACAGCCCGTGATTTACACACGGTTCCGAGTGTCAAAAATATAGCACACAGAATGTGGGGTAGCAACGCGTATTTTTGATTGGTATGATGGGTAGAGGAAAAAGATGAGGAGATGAATATGGGTGGAGATTTTGAGGGTGGAGGAGTACCAGTTGCTGTAGCTACTCCACCACAACCACAAGCTGAACCCGCAGGCGGTAGTGAGGCGGGAGTATCAGGGGTACAAGCAAGCACCACTAATGATACTGGGGCAGTATCCTTTGAATCTTCAACAGTAATAAGCACTCCCGATATGAAGGGTGGCGAAAAAGACAACAAACAAAAAACTCCCGAGCAACTCCGTAAGCAGCAATGGGAAAACGATGAAATTCCTGATGATATTCTTGAGACAGGCAAGGCAGAGGTGGGCGATCTTAAAGAGGGCGTTACATTGCATAATATAGTTTTGAGAAAACCACGCAAAGAATTTCCGGAGAACAAAGGAAAAATATATACGTATATTGATATCAGCAAATTAACTCCTGCTCAACATCAAGAAGCAGTCGATCATGGATTCATCAAGCAAGTGAAGGGTCCCGATGGAGAAATTACAAGTGAAGGGATAGAGGAATATCGTGAGTTTCATACCTCCGAGGCGTATAGCAGATTTGTTGTTCAAAACGAGAATACCTTATATGTTAGGGACAACTACGGTTTTCAGCCCAGAGAAAATAAAACGGCTGAGGACATTAGTAAAGCATATCTTCAGTTTAGCCAACAGCCGGCTGAGCAAAATGTGAGAAATGCGCAGGAAAAACTTGCTGACGCGGTGGGAGTTGCCGAAGCAGCGAAAGCTACTGCGGAAAATTCGGATGAAAAAGTCGCGCAAAAACTAGATGAACAACAACAAGAACCCAAACCTCAATCTAAAGATGGAATGACACCAGAAGATGAACTTGTAAAAAAGGCCGAAGCTGAACTGAAAGATGCAGAGGACCAAGCTGATCGGGAAGCCCTACGAGAACAGTATAAGAAAGCACGAGAAAGCAAAGAGATTACGGAAGATGATGCGGGGCGTCTCCTCGATACCCTCAATCACTACAAGAAGCAGGAACAAGATCTTCGCGAAAAACTTAAAACGGCGACAGCTGAGGAAAAGGCTGATTTAGAAGAACAGTTACTGAAGGTCCGTCGTCAAAAAGCCGAGGTGATGCTGACAGCGATTGGGTTTGACCAAACAGATATTGTGGGAATGTTGGAACGAAGTCGCGATACAAACATCCCACTACTTCTTCAACTAATTCGAAAAACTTCACTAAGTAAAGAAAAAGGAAATGCTCAAGAAACGCCGAACATTCTTAAACTAAATCAACTAGTAAAGGTTGAGCTCATTCAAAGCGTCGCTGACGCTATTAATAGCATTTTTGGTGAAAATGAAAAAAAGAAAGATGGGGAACAAGTTCGCTTCATGAATGCTCGCGAGGCATTACGTGGCGTAATGAAATCTCGGGGAATTCAGGATGAGCAACAACAGAACATACTGTTGGATGAGTTTATGCATCATCCAGACCTAAAAAATCTTGGTGTTGAGGACGGCGATCATCTTGATGCTGTATTTGAGGCAATTATCTCTCAAAAACGTCCAGACAATATCGCTCGAGATGTGCGTGAAGCGGTTCAAAAAATTCGAGAAAAAACAGGCGATGCAAAAGAATTAGCTGAGAATGCAAAGGCGTGGTTCGAGAAACATTTTAATGACCTTAAAGATATCTTGGGTTCGGAAAAGGCTCTTGCAGCAGGGGTATGGATTGCAGCGCTTCTTCGGGAAAATTTAGATGTTGGCGCTTTTATTAGCATGTTGCTTGTTGGTGAAGGTCATTCAGCCATGCTTGATTCGCTTGGATACAAATCAAAGGATGCGTTAATGAAAGAAGGACGAAGGCTTGATAGCATTGTTGATGCTGATGAAGTTGCAGATCATATTCACAAATATGAGGCTCCAGCAGAAACCTCAAAAGACCTTTTGTTGGGAGGGCTTCATGGACTTATTCCTGATGCAACCTACCAAGAATTTGCATCGATAGAAAGTCCAACAAAATTATTAACAAACGATCATTTCCGCGCCGTTCTTCTTGAAACGGTTAAGAGAGAACACACAGAGTTTACCGCAAGAATTCTTTGGAAACTTAATAAGATTAGTGTATCTCATATAGACCATGAAGTTGAGTTAATGAAAGAAGGAAAAGGGAAAGAAAGCTACGTTGTTACCAAAGATGCTATGGACTATATTTTGTGTTTGCCGGAATTGGCTGAGAAGTCAAAATGGGGAGATGAGAAACCGAAGGGTGGAGCAAAAACTGAGTCAAATGATGGTGGAGCAAAGAAAAATGGAGAGAAAGAGCCAGAAGCAGTCGCGACATCTACCAATACTCCTTCAGGAAACGCTGAAGTTGCACCAAATTCAGCTCCATCACCTGGGGATACCAGAGACAAAAGTACTGCTAAGTGATAAGATATGGCAATGCGATTCATAGGTATTGGTCAAGAACACACAGGTCCTGATTTGGCGCCACCAATGGATGCTAGCGGTGGCATGATTTTATCTCCATTTTTAGATGCTAAAGCGGAAGTTTTAGATGATCACCCATATGCTCTGGTTGATGGGTGGGAGGAAAATCTTTCTGCTCGAAACATACAAACGATGAAGGATTTTCGAAACAAACTTGATCGGTGGAGTAGAAGTGATCCTCGCGCACTTTCAGATGCAAAGACACTTGATGCCATTAATCAACTTATTGCGCGCACCGATATTATGATTGCCGAGGAGCAGCTAAGAGGATGGGAAGCAGATCCACCTAGTCGTGTAGCTCCAGAAATGGCTGCAATCCAAGCTGTATTAGATCAAGTAAAGATACGACATCCTCGTATGGAAGTTGCGACTTTAGCTAAGACTAATGACCTTCTTCGACGTCTTGATGCTATTATTCGTGTTCCCATTCCAGCGAGACCCGTTGTTATTCAACCTCCAGAGGTATTAACCTCGGCAGAAAGATTACGCAAAGCGAAAAATCCTTTTGAAGAGTTTTTACTTACAAAAGGCTTTCCAGAGACGCGAATCGATCAATATGATCCTGACACGTTGGAATATAAAAGATCCTTTGCCTTAACGAAACTTCTTGAAGGTGTTCTTAGTAACGACTGGCCAAACATGGTTTCTCCATCTCCCACAAGTGTTACTTATGCTTCTGAAAGATTTCCCACTCAATTAGTTGCACTGGACCTTATTGAAACGGCTGCAGACAATCTTGACCCAAATATGAACAAGAGGGGCGTAGAAAAAGTTCTCGGAAGAAAAGGAGAAGGAGCGCTTCGTACAGACGTATTTGTAATTGGAGAGATTTTTGATTTTTTCAAAGAGATGAAGCAATCCCAGTTTTCTCCAGAGAAGATGAGAGATTTATATTATGAAAAAATTCGTGGTTCTAACATGCTAGATAGAGAGAGAATTGAAGTGTGGGCTGGTTTTCCGAAACTACTTTCAAAAGATGGGGTCACCCTTGAACAACTCTCATTAGGAGAACTTTTCTTTACGACATTTAAGGAAATTCTTTTAAAAGGAAGAGAATGGGATGCTGATACTACCATACCAGGGTGGAAGAGACCAAAGAAAACAAAAAAAGCAGTTCATGTGCCAGATCCAAAGGAAAGAAATCTACGCGTATATGCCGCTGATGGGACTATTGCACGGGGACATACGCGTGTTCCTTTGGAAGTCATGGTTGAGGCAATGCCAAGTCCCCCAGCAGATAGGACACAAGATGCCGCATTATTTCCAGAATCAGATGCCGGAAGCCGTGCAGATGTTAAGGCTAATGCTATAGCTCGTCTTCGATATCTTGCTACCAAAGCGATTGAACGAGGAAACCTTGCGATTTATAACATCCTTTCAAATCTTGGAACGAGGGAGAGTATGGAGTTGTATGAGCAGGAAAAAAGGGCCGCTGCAGCGCTTGGTCAAGAACACAGATATACGCTATCTGCAGATATTGCCACAATTCTTGCATACCAACTTGCCGTATTGACTGGAGAATCTGATTTTCAAGATGCCATAGGTCTTCGCCCTGTTGGAAAGAATATTATTGCGCGACTATATCAAGCTTTCTTATATGCACAGAAAACAAATTCAGAGGAACAATCTGAGAGTAAAACAAACCTCTTTATTTGTGGACGTATACTTACCTATATTCGATCTTTCTTAAAGTTTGCCGCAACAGATGATGGAAAAACGCTAGAACAAGCTATTATCACCGGAGACTCGTGGAATGATGTAAAACTCACAAAAGCACCATCCTCAATGACACAGCGTTGGTCTGATCACATTTACCAAGGATTTGGAGAGTACATTAGAGGAGAGGGTGGTTTACAGGCCGGACAGATCTTTCAACTTGCCGAAATAAATTTTGCTGAGGGACGTGTAACTATTAATCAGAAAGTTATGAAAGATCTTCATGGCATGCTTCGGGATAGTTGGGAATATTGGGTTCAACGGGACATGAGTCCGGCTGCTGTACGAGAAAACTGGGAAGCAGAAGAGGTGAAGTTTACCAAACAACAAGGCGGAGAACTGAGAACGGATATTGATGACCCCATTGATCCTACTGCCACGCCACCAAGTGAAGAGTTCGCGCTTGTAACTGTCGCAGGAAATAATGGAATAATTATTTATGAAAAAGACAACAAGCCATTTTTCTCACGCGTTCACAACTCAATTCTAGTAAGCCCTGGAAGATTGGGGGAATGGGTGAATGCGAAAAACTCAGGTCAAAGTGGTCCTGGTAGGGAAGGAAAAAAATATAATCCTACCCAATCAGTGGTTGTTATACATCAAGTTATGGATGCGGCGGGGAGACCTACGGGACAAACATATAAGGAAATTATTGTGCGTCTTGCTCCCGGTGTTCGTGCTGATGAATATGGAAAAAACAAACCATCATTACTAATGAGAAGACTTCTTATTGAATATACCTTGTCTCTTATCTGTATGCCCGGTGATACGATGGCTCGTCTTGAGAAAAAAGATATTGTTCCATTAGGAATATTCCTTTCTAAGGAGATCAGGGAAGACTTTTTGAAGGGTGATTTTGCAGGATACCTTCCATTTTTATCAGCTAAGATTGGTCAAGCGATGCATGATAAACTTCATGGATTGGGAAGGTCGATTGGAGAATTTCTTTTACGCGAGGATCCGGGTATTTATGGGTTGGATAGCTTTAGCAAAGAACAGTATTTTAATCTCCTTGAGATTATGGGATACAAGATCTCTGCTGAAGATTATAAACGTCTTTTCAGTAATTTTAGCAGCTTAACAAGTGGTGGTGCAGCTGTAACTGCGGAAAAAAAGGCCTCTTCTCATTAAACCGTCTAAAAAGAAATCTCCACAATGTTAGATCATAGAATAAAGAAGTATTAGGCTTGTTCTTGGTCACCCGTACCTGGAGTGGCACCTGGAACTGGAGTCTGTTGTTGTTCAACACTACGTTGCGCATATGAGCGACGCTTGAAGTCACGCGCTGTTTCTGCAACACTGTCTGCTTTTTGCACAAACTTGACAGTTTTTTCGACATGTGGTGAAACAGTTTCGTAAATTTTCTTCAACACAGGTGTTCCTGCTCCAACTACTGCGCCGCCTCCAGCACCTAACCCACCTCCTACTATAACACCTCCAGCTCCCGCTAAAATTTGACTGAGATTACCACCACCTGCTTCTCGTGCTTTATTTACTGCAAGCGCACCACCACCAATCGCTCCGCCAGCACCTCCAAGAACAGCTCCCGCACCCGCCCCACCCAATGATTGACCTAGAACAGGCAACATATCTTTAGCTCCAGGCATCTTTGGCCCAATCCCGTCAATAAGTTGTCCCCCCTTCCATCCCTTTTGCAGGTTCGCGTTAATATCTCCCATATACTTCTCAAACGGAATCTTTGCGCCAATCCAGTCGCGGCTCAAATTTACCGCCTCCGGAATTAACATCAGGATGACGATG
>CAYILC010000052.1:0-6148 GCA_964364145.1 uncultured Pseudomonadales bacterium | reverse complement strand
TCTACGTTTAACCACACCTTTGATGAGTGTAATATCTGTTATTTGAGTTGATTTTGGAAGTTGTATTTGTTCCTTAGAAATTGCATATGGGGAAGGAAAACGTTTTGGAAATATTCTGTTTAAATAAATATTTATCGTTCTTTTCGACAACAAAACATAGTAATTCAGTGAAACACTTTTTATCACTAACAAACATAATGCAAATATAATAACTACAAGAACTGCACTCAAAATTACTTTTTTATTCATCACTACTAGAGTATGAGAAATACATGAAAAATGCAAATGCTAAAAGTATGTTGAATTTATTTCGTAATCTTAGTTAATCCTTCAAACCCAGCTGTTGGTAACAAAAATTGTTGCGTAAAATTTTGTGAAGTTAGTCTACCCCTGATTATATTTTTCCCAGAGTTTGTTAATAATACTGACCCTTCGTTCTCATGAAGAAAGTTTACTATACGTATTATTGTTTGTCGATATTTTTCTACAGCCGGTGATAAATTTGGATACCCAATTGCTTGGACGTACTCATCCTCAGAAGTCATAAACATCATCACAACAAACTTATCTCCAATTTTAGCGAGGGCATCCTCAACTGAATCTGATGGAGTAATTCCATAAAAAAGTTTCTTCGGTGTTCCCTTTTTCATACTTGGGATTAATCCACTTTCCGATGCATTTTCTTCTATCTGTACGTTAACAAATCTCGGAGTGTCTTGAAATACCACAAACGAGTAATGAGAGACAACATCACTTTCTTGAAGTTTAAAATAACCAGAAAGCCTAAATGCCCATTCTGTATAATGTACTTTTTCGCCTTCTATGCTCGAAAAATACGCCCCGTCTGAGGGATCTGGTGACTCCGCACCTATTTTCTTTGCTTGCTCATATTGCTGGATTATTTGCTTTAATAAGTCAACATGTTCCTGCTGAGTAAAATCAAACGCAAAATTATCCTTTATTTCTTTGGGAAGCACAGTATCAAAAAAAATCTTCTCTTCCGAAGAAAGGGCTATTATTTTGCTTTCTACACTCTCAATCCCCGGCACCAACGTAGCTGCCAAGTTTCCACCCACATCTACACTTTGATTCATCGGAGGAAGACTTTTTGTTCCCAGAGTTGTATGTGCCGAAAGCAGGACTAATGATGCTTGAGGACCAGGAGTTGGAGTCGGTGTGGGAATACCATCAACTCCAAGTTCTACGGAAAAAGCAATTTGGATGGTTTTGCCATCCCCAACAACAATAATATCTCTTCCAGTAGCAGGGTCTTTTTGAAGTTGTGCCGCAAGCTCTTGCAAAATAATATATTCCGAATTCCCATCTTGCCCCAAAGATGCCGCTTTAAAACCTACATTGTGCAGGGCATCCTGAAAACCCGCACTCACTGCTTTATTTGCACGGTAAAAAATGCCCAGTAATGATACTTTCGGTATTGCAATTCCATTCGCATCAAGAATTGACTGAGTCTCATTTTTATCCAGTACCAAAGTTATCGGTGCCGCATCCTGATCACCAGCTGTGCGTATTACAATGTTAGCAATAACAACATTTGTCAGGTCAATATTAGGAGTTTTTCTTTGTAGTGCGGTCTGGACTTCTTGAACAGTTTCCGCATCGGGTACAACAACTTCTGCAGAAACAGCCGCATTCAATTCCTGAGCGGCACTTGCTATATCAATTCCTGCGAATTCACGAAACTTTTTTTCCATTGCAAATTGATCTACCTGAATCGGCCCATTACTTTCAATTTGTTGAGCTGGGAAATTGTAGGTAAACGTTGTCTCGTTAGGACCCACATGAAGAGCAAGTAACGGTTTAGCACTTAATGGTAGATTTTCTATCCCCGCTGATGTTAGCTGTGTTTGAGAGTATACATACTCTCTTGAGAAATCACTTATACTCATCTCTAACAAGCCTGCTACTGTCAGACTTTCGATGTTCCCGCTGGCAAATGTCATCAAACACATGTGTGCTTCATACATTTGTTTTCCTGGGAGTTTCACGGCAACGACACCCATGGCATACGTAACGATCTTATCTGATCGACCTGGAGCTGTATCACGTATTTCGTTTACCGCGATATCGGTCTGTGTTGAAGATACTAAAGGAACCCAAAGGTATTTTACCTCCCCGATACTTCTCTTAAATTCAGCGCGTACGCTTTGAGGAATTTGTTCTACAGAATATCGGTACAGTGTTAAAGCTCCTACCTCTGGGATTGGGGGAAGATCTTTTGATAATGGGGAAGTATCTACTGCGGATCCTGGAGTACCACTATCTATTCGTGACGTTGATTGTTCAGAAGAAGGTGTTGAGATACCACATGCACTCAAAGCAGCAAGACTCCCTCCAAATCCAAACAATTTAAGAAGTGTTCGTCTAGATATCGGAGTGGCAAGCAAAGCCTCAAGTTCTGAATCTACTTCCAGTTTAGGTAACATATTAGGCATATTTTAACATCCTATAATAATAGTTACAATACACACAAGTTACACATACTTTTCCTTATTTTTATGGACATTCCAAATAGTCTATCACTGGCTAAACCCAAGTAAAAGGTTTTTCACAAAGATTATTGTTGATTTATTCTTTCAATTTATATTCTTTATCCTTTGTAATTGAATCTTCAATAAGTTTCCGCAAAAACACAGAGCGAGGAAGTTTTCGCCTCTTTGCAACCCATGATAGATAACGTTCTATGGATGGTGAGACGAAAAAATTAAATCTTGTGTCGAGTTGCTCTTTGGCGTACTCTGCATACTCGTGTACTAATTTATCTAATTCATCAAGATTTGAATACTTTACATAATAAAGTCTTTCTGAACTTGAGAGAGTTGGAAACAAATTTGGTTCTGGTGAATTAGAGTTATAAAAAACAATTGTTGGCTTTCCTTGTTCAACTGCATAAGAAAGCAAATAACCTACACTTAAACTCTGATGTGAACATTCTGCAATCACAACGTCAGATGCTTTGATATTCTGTAGTATTTTTTTATGAAAGGTAGTATTATTTGCTTTCGTCATCTTATTCAAATCTTCCTGTGAGGTTGTTAAAACATGGTCTGAGATTACATGGTTTCCATCACTTCGTAGAATACTAATAATCTTTTTATATGATTCTTTATATTCCGCTCTAGCTCTAATAGATGCAATAAATATACATTTCATAAGTTACCTCTTACAAATGACATAATATTAACAGCATCACCAATTGTTTTCGATCCATCACCTTCTAATAAGGCATCAATAGGATCTGTATAAAAATCGCTCAAAGCGTAAATTAATTTACCTGTTACAAACTTTATTCGTAAATTATTCTTTCTTGCAAATTCAGAAATTAATACATACCCTTGTTGGGAAAGTGCCGCACATACAATAATTAATTCTTTCACTTTAATTCCTCTTGAGAGGATATCCAGCATAAAACCTAACGTAGTCATTCCAGATGCAATACAAATTTCTAGAAATGTAATAGTTTTTTCTGTTGAACTGTCGAGTAACCCATCAAAATGATTAACTGTCCCAGTTTTCTCTTGGACATGCATTCCAAAACTAAAATGCCCATAGGTATCTGAAAGTGGAATACGCTTGCAATCAAAAGGAACAATTCTGTCATGAATATCTGGAAATAGATTTGCGATGATTCCTCCACCACGAAGAGGAACAATGATATGTTCTGCAGTATGCCAAGGTTCGAGGTTTTTAAGTTTTTGAAAAATTTTTAGTAGCGCATTTTTGTATCTAGTTATATCGTCTTTTGTGAGTAAGTCATAGTCAATTCTTGCTATATCTTTAATTTCCCTTAAGTGTTCTTCTACTACTTCTTTTAAAGGGAAAAGAAGAGAATTGTTACAAGTGATAATACGCTGTGATTCTGAAATCTTAGAATCAATTAGCGATACAAATAAATCATTAAATTCAACATACATGTAATTGAATTTTCTTCTACCATTGTATCGTGGGGCAGCAACTGAGGATACATCGACTTGTTTTCCATCACTTGGATAGAGTTGATTAATTTTTGTCCCACGAAAAATGTAATGTTTACTTAGCGGTCTTTTCATCATTTCAGCTGAATTATACCAGAGAGGTCCTAATACTTCCTCACCCCCACCCCCGCAGTAAAGACCTGTTGCACCACATCGATTGGTTTATCTGTGGCTGAACTGCCCTTCTTTAGGGTGAACGTGATACTGGCGAAAGTATACACCCCATTTTCCAGAGTGCAAGTGAAGGTGGGGCCGGCGGTCACCGCGACATCATCGGACGTTAAATACAACCCGCTATTTGACGCAATTTTGGTACCGGAAAGGGTAAACTGCGTGGTTCGGTCATCCGGGTTCCGGATTGTCAGCGCAGAAGCGGTACAGCTCTCGATGCGCACCGCACCGCGAATCATACTCACCATTTGACTCATGGCATTCTCGCCCTGTTGCTTAAGAGACAACCCAATGGTTGCTTTGTTGGAGTTGGTGAGCGTGCCTAAAAAGAGAGACACGCCGATAAGCGCGAGCATGACGAGTAGCGTGATCACCACAAGCATCTCGATTAGGGAAAAACCGCGGGAAAAACCGCGGATTGAGCGTTTCAATGAGCAGTTCCGCAACGGGTAGTCCCGATCTACCCATTTGATCCGTTCGCTCATTGCGTTCACCGTGTTCACTGCCACTCCTTTAATATTGCGGTTGCTTGTGTTTGGCGATCTTGAGTATTGTCGGTCCAATCAACATAACTTTTTATATCAATCTCGGAAGAGGAAACCAAAACAAACTGTATGGACCGCAGATATGGCGTACCGGTGATCACGTTGGTGGCAGTACACGCGCCTGGAGTTGCCGCCACTAAAGCAGATGGCATAGCCGAGAGGGTTGGCATACAAAGCGTCACGGTTGGACCTCCCTTGGCAGAGATGGTATCGTAGAACGTTTGCCACCCCATCGAGTTCCGAATAGCCTTGGCCCACTCTAGGCCTTCCTGACTGTATTTGGTAGCCAGCGCCTGATCCGCGCTAAAACGGCGATTTTTGGTCACCATAGTACCGCCAGCAACCACGGTAACCAGAACAAGAACTACCACGGCAATCGAGATCAACACCTCGATGAGTGTTGAGCCACGCCTGTGGTGGAAGAAATCTAACGGGTAATCCCGATCTTCCCGTTCTTTTTCTTTTTTAAAACGTTGCCACACCTTGTTCATAGATCTCTCCACTGCGCGTCACCTGCACGGTGAACGTGTACCCAGGCGCCTGCGCATTTCCCATCACAATTGTGACACTATTTCCTCCTGCGCCAAACTCTACTCCGCGCGAAAGCACATAAAAGCGAATATCAACATCTTGTTTGAACACGACATCACCGGAAAAAGTATAGTCTTGTTTTGCAGCTGTCGCCTCTGCTCCACCGCACAACGGAACGATAAGATATGTACTGGCAGTATTTAGACCGCGAACACGATAACCATCCAACTTTTGCCCGGCGTTACAACCCGCAACATCCGGCTTATCTCCAACACTCGCACGTTTCTGCGCCAGTCGGAGTGCTGACACAAACTCTTTTCCGCCTTGCAATACGGTTTGTCGATCGTTAAATTTTCGAAATCCGGCAATGGAGCCGCCAAGCATTAAAGCCATGAGGCCTAAAACCACGAGCATTTCGATGAGCGTAAATCCTGCTTGAGATCGCTTTGACCTATTGAAGCAAAACAGGCGGGCAGGGGAAAAGAGGCGCGTCATCATGGGTTGGTTAAACAATAATTCGCTACTGTTGACTCCAAATATGCACACACTTGATACGTTTTGCCGTTTGCATCGGACGAATACTGATACACAAAGAGGTTGATGTTTTTGGGATCGACAATCGAGGTTGAGCTAAGATATCCCGCGCCGGAAATGATGGTCACCATTGCTGTCCATGAAGCGTTCGATAATGAATAATTTTTGGGATAGTACCCAATATCCGACCGATACAACTCTAAAGCAGACCGCGCTTGCTCCATATCGCCTTTGCGCTTGCCGTCGCGCGCGCGAACGTTGGCCGAGGAAAAACTCACCAGCGCAATACCAGAAATCACCGCCAAGATTGTTGCGGCAACAAGAAGCTCGATCATGGTGAACCCAAGACTCGAAAGAAAACGGGACTTCATAGGT
>CAYILC010000051.1:0-6206 GCA_964364145.1 uncultured Pseudomonadales bacterium | reverse complement strand
GCTCAAGGTAATTCAAGGTATCATCAATCATACTCTGCTCATTATCTACGATGGCCGCAAGATCTAGATTATCCGCAAATCGTAACTGTCGCAAAACAGCATCAAGTGCAAGGTGTGTAAGGATTTGGCTCCGATCAACGTGAGGATAGAGCTCATCAAGAGCCTTTACCACCACGGAAGGCATCTTCACTTGTACTCTGATATCGGCGGGAAGGGCATGATATTGTGCAGCAACTGCCATATCGTGCAACGCCAATCCTTGCTGTTTTGTAAATTTGTATTTCATACACACGATTATACACACGAGAAGAAAATATTCAAGAATACGGAATGTGAAGGAGTTATAAGAATTTGCTCTTTGTTTTTTTAATTCTGATGTTAGAATGCAAATATGACTAATACTCGTTCTCGCACTAACTCTGGTTTATATCGTCAGATAAGGCGTGATGCTAAAGTGAGTACCATTGAGAAGAAATATGGTGTCGATTTAGGTGCGCGGTCTGACATGAAACTTGGCAACTATTTGAAAGAAAAAGGGTATCCTTCACTGTCCAGAATGCTCAAAGATAAATGAGTTACTTTTCTTTTGTCAAAGATGATATTTTACGTTCTAACTTAGATCGTGCTCTTGATCTGATATTAGAGTTGGTTTCAATTTCTGTTTCAGAGCAATATGAGAATAAAGACATCTTCGTAAGTAGTCTTAGAAAGACAATAATCATCCAGACCGCATCAATCATTGAAGCGTTACTTTTATGGAAATTAAAGCTTGTTTATACCTCAGGAGAAGTTGAACTCAGTGATGATTGGAAATCTTTTGATATTAAAATACTACATACTATCAGTTCGTCTGAAGAAATATTTGCTGGTAAAAGAAAGAAAGAGAAGAAAAAATTAGATAGGTTGGACTTCCTAAGACTTACTGATTTATGTTTTAATTTAGCCATTCTGAAAGGTAAAAAATTTAGACAACAAATTGATAAAGTTAGAAATTTAAGAAATCGACTACATATTGGTGGATTAGTGGAAGTGGAAAAAGAATATACACCGATTGATCTAGAATTCTGTTTTTATGTTTTAGAAAAGTTAAAAACGAAAATTTCTTCCTAATCGTTTATAATTGTATGTCATGAACCTTTCCATCGCCATCGTCGGCCTTCCAAACGTCGGCAAGTCTACACTATTTAACGCGCTACTTAAAAAACAGGCGGCATTGGCGGCAAACTATCCATTCGCAACCATTGAGCCTAATATCGGCATTGTTCCAGTGCCAGATTTCCGTTTGAATACACTCGCAGAAGTTATCGAAAAAGAATCCGGCAAAAAACCGCCGATTATTCCCGCCACGGTTGAGTTTGTCGATATCGCTGGCTTAGTGGCGGGCGCCTCAAAAGGCGAGGGGCTTGGCAACAAATTTTTGTCGCATATTCGCGAAACGGCAATTATCGTCCACGTTCTTCGAGCGTTTGCAAACGAGACGATTATTCGCGCTGGCTCAATTGATCCGTTGAGTGATCTTCAAACGGTTGAAACAGAGCTGCAGTTGGCTGACTACACAACGGTTGAGAAGCAAAAAGAACCAAAAGGCGTGATGGACAAGGGTGTGCAATTTCGGTGGCAGGTGGCCGAGAAACTCAAGTATGGATTGAACAGTGGAATCTTGGCGCGCGAAATTTTGTCTTCCGATGAGGAGCGACAGATTGCAAAAGAGTTGGGGTTGCTAACCTCGAAACCTGAGCTGATTGTTCTCAATGTGAGTGAGGAGGATGTTAAACATGCTGTGGAACTGCGAAAAAAATACTCAAACGAGCTCAAGATACTAGAATCTAGTATCGTGATAATCTCCGCCGCTATTGAAAGCGAGGTTGCCTCTCTGCCGGAACAAGATCAGACGCTATTTCTCGAGGAACTTGGGGTGAAAGAGAGTGGGTTGGAGCGTTTGATTCGCGGCGCATACGTAACTTTAGGACTGCAATCTTTTCTGACAGCTGGCGAAAAAGAAGTGCGAGCTTGGACAGTTCGTACTGGTGCGACCGCGGTTGAGGCGGCGGGCGAAATTCACACGGATTTTATCAAGAAGTTTATTAAGGCCAACATCGCGCATTTCGATGATTTTGTGCAAGAAGGCGGTTGGAAAGGTGTGCGTGAAGCGGGGAAGATGCGGCAAGAGGGTCGTGACTATATGATGCAGGATGGGGACGTGGTGGAGTTTATGATTGGAGCGTAGCACTTCCTCTTTTGTAATCGATCTGTAAGGTTACGCGTGTACACTACCACTATTGCTCGCGATGGTTCTCTCTGGTACAATGCACCAGAACGTAGCTCATCCGTCGCAGCAGCCGTAAAAGGCTAACACGCAGTCGGCGGACCCAAACACCTATGAGAGCTAGAAAGGTTTGTATGACAAGAGCATATGAGCTCACCATAATGTATGCTCCCGATCTCGCATCGGAGGAGCTGAAGAAGGCCCAGGACGCAGTGTCCGGCCATATGACCTCCCTTGGAGGTAAAGTTTCCAAAGCAGACACTTGGGGGCGCAAAATGCTCGCCTATAAAATCGCGAAGTTTGAGGATGCGGTGTACGTTGTGTACTTCATCACCCTCGATGCTTCAAAAGCACAAGAACTCGAACAGTTGGTCAAGCATACACCAGGAGTGATTCGTCACTTGTGCGTATATTCAATGCAAGACTAATAAATAAAGGAGAACAATATCATGTCTAGTCGTTCATTAAACAAAGTGTTACTCATCGGAAATCTCACACGAGATCCGGAACTACGCTTTACTCCGCAAGGAACCGCGGTCTGCACCTTTGGTTTGGCAACAAATCGAAGTTGGACAACCGGCGAGGGTGGTGAGCGCAACGAGCAAGTCGAGTATCACAGAGTAGTTGCTTGGTCGAAGTTAGCCGAGATCTGTGGACAGCTCTTGAAAAAAGGACGCAAAGCGTTTGTGGAAGGTCGTTTGCAAACACGCGAGTGGACCACACAAGAAGGTCAGAAGCGCCAAGTAACAGAGATCATCATAGAGAACATGCTTCTTCTCGATTCTGCTGGCAAGGGTACGAGTGGAGATGCGTCGGCGTTTGCGTATCCTGCTGATGATAAATCTGGTGCAAGTGCTGGTGTAGCTGGTGTGAATACAACAAGCCCAGCCGCCGATGACTCCAGTTCTAAAAAAACCGGAAAAACAGCAAAAAAAGGAAAAAAGGGGAGTGAGGCCGAGGTAAAAACCGAGGATGAAGTTGAGTCTCCAACTCAGGAGCCCGCAGTTGCCGAGGATATTAGCGATGACATTCCATTTTAGTCAAAAATGTAGTCAATATATACGCAATGTATAGAAATAAAACGGAGAAGATATGTTAAGAAAACGCATGATCAAGATACAACCAATCATTGGACCTGGGGACACCAAGCCAGTTTTTGATTACAAAAACCCAGACACTTTGGGACGTTTTATGACCGAACGCGGGGATATCCTAACCCGAGAGCGAAGTGGTTTATCTGCAAAAGGACAGCGCGAACTTGCGAAGCAAGTGAAGCGCGCACGCCACCTTGCGCTCTTGCCATTCGTGACAATGCTGTAGTAGACTTGCCAAATGAAGTTGTATACCTTGCGTTCTTTTGTTGTCGGCATTTTACTTGTGGTATTGGGCGGAGTGATTGGATTTCAACTTGGAACAGGAAAAAACG
Source organism: uncultured Pseudomonadales bacterium (assembly GCA_964364145.1). Taxonomy (GTDB): domain Bacteria; phylum Patescibacteriota; class Microgenomatia; order UBA1400; family UBA12028; genus CAYILC01. The sequence goes on along the minus strand of CAYILC010000051.1, from coordinate 2,514 downwards.
TTCCCGGTGTAACTCGGGTTCTCCAGGCTATTCCACAGTTCTCGCGCGTCATCAACGTCAAGGTTCCACAAGATAAGTCGAATGTTGATTTCTCGCAGTTTTGGGTAGTTTGGCAAAGGCTGGAAGGATCTTACCTCGATCCGCAAAAACTCAACGCAAAGAAAATGGTGTATGGCGCAATCCAAGGCATGGTTGCGTCGCTTGGTGATCCATATACCTTATATTTGCCGCCAGAGGATCAAAAACGCAATACAGAAAGTCTTCAGGGGTCGTTTGATGGTGTTGGCATTGAGCTTGGATACAAGAATCAAGCCTTGTCCGTTGTTGCGCCAATAAAAGATCACCCCGCGGCAAAAGCAGGCATTCGGGCTGGCGACTTTATTCTTCACATTAAAGACGAGCAAAAGAAGATCGATAAAGATACTTCCGGGATTACTTTGCCGGAAGCGGTTGATCTTATTCGGGGTGTTAAGGGCACAAAGGTCACGCTTACTATTCTGCATGAGGGGGGAAAGCCGGAAGCAATCGATCTTATTCGCGATACTATTGTTGTGCCATCGGTCGAACTTAAGTTTGTCGATAAAGGAAACAAAAAAGTGGCCGAGATCACGCTTTCTCAATTTGGCGATCGTACCGACACCGAATGGAACACGGCAGTGGATCAAATCGTCGCACAAAAGAAAAATCTCGCCGGTGTGGTGCTGGATCTTCGCAACAACCCAGGAGGATATCTTCAAGAAGCCATTAACATTGGCAGTGAGTTCATTTCCAGCGGTGTTATTGTTACGCAGCAGGGAAAAAACGAGAGTCAGTCATATACCGTCAACAGACAAGGTCGACTTATTGACATTCCCGTCGTCGTTTTGGTAAATAAAGGAAGCGCTTCGGCCTCGGAAATTGTTGCTGGAGCATTGCGGGATCGGCGAGGAGTAAAAGTAGTGGGAGAAAACTCGTTTGGCAAAGGCACAGTGCAGGACGCGCAAAACGATCTGCCGGGTGGCGCAGGACTCCACATCACTATCGCACGGTGGTTGTTGCCGTCGGGAAACTGGATTCATGAGAAGGGGCTAGCACCGGATGTTCAAGTTACAGATGACTTGGATACAAAAGATGTTGATGAGGCCTTACAAAAGGCCGTGGAGACGTTATAGTCATGAGAGTACTGAACGGTATGAAGACACATTTTCCTAAACTTTTGTTGGCAGGAATAGGTGTATTAGTGATCATTTCTGCACTTGGCGGTGCGATAGCGGATCGGCTGTTTGTCATTCGCCCGCTCGATCAATTTTTTCCAAGAAACATGATTGCTCCTTTTAATAAAAACAGTGGTAGCGGAGGTCAACCGCAAGTTCTTAGTCAGGAGGGTGTAGTAGAAAATATTGCGGACCAAGCGTCCAAATCGGTGGTAACAATCACCATTGCCGCACAACAACAACGAGTTCAAACGTTTTTTCTTGATCCTTTTGGCACTTTTGGACTTCCAAATCAAAATATTCAGCAACCTCCAACAAATCAAGACATTGGTACAGGTTTTGTAGTCGATGGATCTGGACTTATTGCCACCAATAAACACGTGGTGGGGGATACCAACGGCAAGTATAAAATCGTGACATCAGATGAAAAAGAGTACGATGTGCAGAAAATATATCGGGACCCTGTCAATGATCTCGCCATTCTTAAGGTTGATCAACGGTTGCAACCATTAGAACTTGGAGACTCCACAAATCTTAAAGTAGGACAGTTTGTAGTGGCAATAGGAACTGCGCTTGGCCAGTTTCGACACACCGTGACCACTGGGGTGATCTCGGGGCTTGGCCGAGGAATTCAAGCAGGGGATCCCTTTAGTAGTTTTGCCGAGCGTTTAGATAACGTCATTCAAACTGACGCCGCCATTAATCCCGGAAACTCGGGCGGACCGTTGTTGAATAGTTCCGGCCAGGTTATTGGCATTAACGCTGCGGTTGCGGCCTCTGCACAGAATATTGGTTTTGCTATTCCCATCAACGTATTGAAGGACACCTTAAACAACTTTAATAGCACCGGCCAGTTTGATCGTCCATTTTTTGGAGTGCGATATCGCTTGTTACCGCGCGAAACTGCATTGCTAAACGATGTGCCGGAAGGCGCCTACGTTGTTGAGGTTATTGCGGGGAGTTCGGCCGCTGACGCGGGCATTTCCCCTGGGGATATTCTTATGAAGTTTGACGGAAAGTTGATTAAAGACCAGACTAGTGGGTTGGCAAACTTGGTCTCGAATAAGAAGATAGGGGACATAGTTGATGTCGAACTTTGGCGCAATAAAGAGACAAAGACTATTTCGGTAAAGTTAAAGGCTGCACAGTAAGAGAGACAAAAGTATTAGTTTTCATCTTGATTTTCATCATATATTTCTCCCTCGCCCCAATTTTTCTCGTCGTGCAGTGCCTCAATCATATCCTCAATATCTCCCTCAATCATGGTTTCCAAGGCATACCACGACTTGTGAATGCGATGGTCGGTAACACGATTTTGCGG
>CAYILC010000050.1:0-6359 GCA_964364145.1 uncultured Pseudomonadales bacterium | reverse complement strand
CGTTTCTTTCAGAAAAACAGAGGGGAAAACCAACACGAAACTTTACTTAACTCAAAGAAACACATTATATATGGTCCAAAAAGGTATATAGACAAGGAAATGGATTTGTTACTTATGACCATCAAATATAAAAATCAAGTGATTGATATTGGTGGAATTAGTTTTCAACACATTTTCGATAAGCAAACAAAAAAATGGATAAAGCAAAAAACGGATTTGTCTAAAGCATCAAGAAAGAAAGTATACAATTTTATCGTTCCCATAATTCCCTTAAGAGACCTTATTGTTATGAAGAGGAGGATGTTACGCAATGTCGATATTCAAGATATAAACACTTTATCAAAATTCATTCATTAATTCACTATGATTGCAAAATTATTTGAAATCAGAGAAACAAAGAACAAAGGAAAAGGGCTCTTTGCAAAAAGATTCATACCCGCGAGAACTATTGTTTGTTTTGAATATAATACATGTTCAAAGTTGACGGCAAAGGCAAATTTTGTATCTACTATTTCTTCGGAGATACTTTTCTCTTTTTCACCTTGTCCAACGAGTACATAAGCCGCTCATGCAAATTGATATTCTTCGCGCGGGCAAAGCGCAAGATTGTCACGAGTAAATCTCCAAGTTCTTCTGTGTAGGTTTCATCTTTCTGCGCTGCAATATTCAGTTTTTTGTGGCCATGCTCTGCTAAATATGCGCGAGCCATCTCACCGACTTCTTCCACCAACTGAAGAATAAGAATCGATCCATACTCGTGTGAGTACCGTAAAGATTTATCGATCTCACTAAGCTCATTAAAATACTCTCGAAACGGGGTAGAGTGAAGTTGTTGTTTTGGTTTTCGCTTTGGTAAAGGTTGCATGATCTTATTATACACGTGAGCATTGCATCACCGCGAAGATTGCTTGTAGAGTTTTGCTCTCGTCGTTGGATTTTCATACACCAACCGATACGTAGAAAATTGATCTGGAAGCTCTTTGTCGAAGATAAGGATGTAGGAGAATTGATGAGCTTCTTTGGCACTTTTGAGCGTTGTTTCATGAACGAAGCGAAAGTCAGCATAGAAAAGATTATGTCCTCCCATAATCAAAACTGGAGTATCACCAACAATCTTTTTGATGACTCCGTCTTCATCGTAAAAATCGCCAAAGGAAAAATTGAGATGAGCCATAAAAAACTGTTGTTCGGTTTCTTTTCCTACAATCACCGGCAGGTACTTGGCATTTGCCACGCCACGATATGCAATAGTCATCATCGCGATTACTATAACCGAACTCAATAAAATGGCACGAATAAATTTTTGTTGTATGGCACTCATAATGAGTACCGCAGCCAAAGACCAAATAGGTAGATAGGCCAATGCAAATCGTCCACCCCCATCTTTAGGAAGGTGAAACCATAATACTAGTGACAGTAGGGAGTACAACAATACTGGATGCGTGAGGTTCAACTTTTTACGTACGACGAAAACGAACGGAAACACCATTGCATAGATCGGCGAAAGAGGATCTGAAGATCGGAAAAATAACAACAAAAGCTGTTTAAAATCTTCTAATCGATATGGGATATATGGCATTGAAATTGAAAATGAGATAAACGGCGAAAACACCGGGAAAATAGGATTTCCTGTAGCAATAAACGCAAATGCAAACCACGGAAGCGGAATGAGAATTGCTGGCAGAACCAAAGCAACCAAGTTTTTTATGGAACGTTTTTTATGCATCAACAACATTGCCACAAAAATGAGTAGCGAACTTAATCCGATCATTTTGGTTGCTGTGGCTAATCCAACCATAGCACCGCAAACCATAAGCAAGGATGTTTTTTTCTTTTGTGTGAACGTGACCCATGCGAGCAGTGCCAACACATCAAACCATGTCCGAGCTAAATCAACATACGCTGTAATTGATTGCCATGCGAACACAAGGTTCGATGAAAACACCAAAACTGTTAGCAGAGCATACGCGCGCGAAAGATAGGTTCTGGCTAATCTATATAACGCGGCTAAAATCAAAACACCAAACGAATAGTTTATGAGTTTGGCAATCACTGCTCCATGCGCCCACAACCCAAGCAAATACACCATTTCGGTCAACTTGGGAATTGCTGAATAAGCGAATAACGAACCAGGAAGATAAAATACGCGAGTCTGTTCCAAATAAATCTTGGGCAAAGTAAGGTGATACCACAAGGCATCAAAGCCCAGTTCCGGTCCTAGCGCGCCAATGAGATTTATCAGTAATTGTGTAGAGATCAACATTAATAAACATTTTTCAATCCGTGAAAGTTTCGGCATATGATGATGTATTTTTAACTGCATTCGCACCCACAATCCAAGCGTAACAATACTCCCCACAACAACTACCGTTAAGACCTGCGATTGCAGTCTAGCCATCAATCCTAACCCAAACACTACATATGAAATCGTGCCAACTATCGCAGCCAAAGCAAACATATGCCTCCGCGACAGAGTAAGAACAACGAATAATCGATCAAGAGAAATAAGCACCAGATGAGATAACTAGAAACGAGGATAAATATCAGATGAGGAATTGCTTTGTGGATTAACGCCCTAGGCATGGCGTATTTTAACATGACAAACTCAACTTAGTTGCATAGTGATGGTGGGTTCAACCTACATTGCCTCGTGTTACAATACCAGAGTAAAAAACTATCGCTCCCATAGGCTAAAGGATAGACCGTGAGGTTCCGAACCTTGAGATAGTGGTTCAATTCCACTTGGGAGCACAAACGTTTACCACTAGTCCACATTACTGCTCCTTATGCGCGTCCAAAAAATCCTGCAAAAATCCAGCGGCCGCATAATGATCCATCGCGCCTTGCCTTTTAGAACGCGGCATCCCACTTTCTATCATTCGCTTCTGCGCTTCAACACTACTCAATGTTTCGTCCACTTCTATTATTGAAAGTGGCTGATTGAGTGTTTTTACAACCTCACGCGCAAACGCGCGAGCTTCTTCCACCATTCGTCCATCTGCAATTCCTAACACCAATGCGTCCGGTCGTTCCTCGGTAATTACATCAATAAGCTTCTGTATCGCAATAACGCGATTCACGACGAGCAGGGGTTCGGCAAGCCACTCGCGGCTCACCGCAAGACCAATACGCTTTGTTCCATAATCAATTGCTAGATACTTCATGCTGTAGATCCTCGAGTTGTGCAAACACAATTCCTCGTCTTAACAATGTTCCTGGCGGGGTACAGGTCACTAACTTTAATTCGCGCGCGTCGTATCGTTGTTCCAAAATATACGTATCGTCCGGTTTAACCTCTATTTTATTTGTCACACGATAGGTATAGGTAATACCGTCGTATTCTACAATAATTTTGTCGTCTTTTTTTAAATTCATGATCTTTGTAAAAATAGAGGTATAACGGCGAGGATTTGTGAGTGATGGATTGTAAAACAACGGCGACACAGAATGACCAAAAATAATTGGCGAACCAAGTTCTCCAGGATTGGCGGTTCCGGGATATTGAATAAGATTTTTTTCTAAGCTCAGACCACCAATTTTTACCACGGCCTTCTCAATGTTAAGAGCGGGGATACTTATCATATATGCTTTCGCATTTTCTGGGCTAACATCTGGAATATTTTGATTCGGAAACCATGTTGCGAGATTTGTGTAGTCTTGTTCTTCGGGAATAATAGTTGGTTCGAGTAGGATTTTCTGCTGCTGTGGTTCTTCTGCTCGAACTGGCGCAACTACTCGCTGATACTGAGCCATTTGTTCCTGGCTAATAGGAGAGTTTAATGTTGATTGTTGGAGCAGTGGAGAAACAAACAGTTGATAGGAAATAATCGGCCAAGCAATATTTGCGATGAGCACACTACCCATTGTCACCAAAACTGCTGGCAAAATTCGCGACCATTTGGAGGTTAGACGGTGATATCGCATCCGAGTATACACATTAGGACGGACATGCTTTACTTGCTTTATAGCTTCCACAAACCCAGCTGTCTTTGCCTTTTTATAGACAATACTCATTGAGAACCTACTTTTGTTTGAATGGCAATGCGATCAATATCTTTTGGTATGGCGGTAAAGATAATTTGCGCGAGACGCGGGCTTACGGTAATCTCGGCACTTCCAACTTCTTTTTGCTCTTTCAATATTGAAAGTGCTTGTGGAATGGTTTTTCCTACTATAAGCTCTGCCAACTTTTGCTTATCCACCGCCGGAATAATCTCGGAAGATAAAGTTGCCTTTAATTGAATTCCTGTTGTTGGAGTTTGCTGTACTTCACCCGGATCAATTTGTGTTTTTTCTTCGCGAAGAATTGCCCCATCTGTCATGGATGATTGCAACATTGTTGTTGCCACAGACACAAGGTCACTGGTTTTGTATCGTAATGCGGTGGCTGTCATGGTCATGGTGAGTTTGAGCGTTGTAGCCTCATCGCCAATCTTTGCGGTATAGGTTTTACTTTTCACGGTTACGCTACCAATAGGAATAATACGCGCATCCTGTTGCAGATCGGTGTTGAGTGCCGCGAGCGCTTGCTGTTGCAACTGCTTCGTAAGCACGTTTTCTAGTCTCGTATAGTCATCTTTGGAAACTGCCTGAATTTCACGGCTAGATCCACCAGAAAGTGTGTCGTTATTGATTGCTACATACGATCCCTGATCAAAGTTTGCAACCGTAAACTTCGTTTTCGCACCAATGTTAGACTCCGTACCTATATTTACCGCGGTAACCGCAACATCGGCGGTTCCTGCTTTCGCAGACTCGGCAGTACCGGAACTACTGGCAACAATAACTTCAGTATCTAATGTGAACTTCAAGTTGTTTGGCGCAGTGAACACGGTTCCCGCAGGAAGTTTTTTATCACCAGTTGTCGCGTTATAGATCGTTACCTTACCTTTTGCTTTATCACCCACAATGTTCGTTCCGGTTGTGTTATCTTCCAACTCACCGGTCACTTCTTTCTCAACGTTCTCTACTTTAAGAATGCCGGCTGTTGGATTACTTTGTTGTGCGGTTGGATCCAAAGTTAATTGGATATCCTGTGAAATAGGTGCTGTTTTAATTGTGATTATTACATTTGCATATGCAGTTGACCAAAGGAAAAATGTTCCTGTCCCAATCGCAACAACAAGAATTAAAAGGATAACAGCAATAGCGATGCGAATTTGTTTTGCACCAGAAACTTGTGAACTAAACTTTTCATTCAAAGTCCTACCAGCAAATATATTTGAAAAAAATTTGGAAAAATTCTTGAAAATTGGCGGAAACTTTGGCAAAAAAATGGAAAACGGTTTTTTCTCCATAGGAACGGGGATAACATTCGATTCAAACTCTTTGCGGGGTTCTGTATGAGGATTAGGAGGAGTAGGTGGAGTGGGCGGTTCCAAAGGCGCCATTGGTTCCATAACTCCAAACGACTCATTCTTTTTTTCAGAAGCATCCGCACTTTTACTTAAATCTTCAACCTCGAGTTCGTGAAAACCAAGATCCTCGGCAGAGTGATGGTCTTTTTCTTTTACTCCGGTGTGTGTTCCAGAATTCATTTTTTCTTGCTCTGATTCTTGTTCAAGGTTTTCAACAGCTCCTGCACGGGCAATTTCTGCTCCACCGGCAACACAAATCGCAGTAGATAAAATATTGTGAGGGAGTGTTTCTACTTTGGGAATATGAAGGAATGGAAAACTTTTCTTCCAATCAAAAGCAAGGACATGTTGTTTTTCCTGATCAAGTTCTTCTGGTTTTGCCCGAGCGCCAAAGAGAATAATGCGGGACGGGTACGCATCGAGTTTCATGCGCGAAAAAGCTTCGGAAAGATCGGCAGAAATATTTTCACTTCTTCCAACGGTAATCGTTGCACTTTTTACGCCAACTTTTACTACAAATACCGAAAGCTGCGCCGTTGTGGACTCAATACATACAGCATTCAACGGGCTTCCTTCCAGTTCTCGCAAATATGCAACAAGTGCCTCGTGCGTCACCACAAAGCCAACCGGTTTGAGCTTGAGCTGATCGCTGAGGTTTTTAAGTAGGGGTTTTTTGGCGGTAATGATATGATCCTGCTCGATCCAGTCCTCCTGCAAACCCAAGATAACCTCGTCGATCTCGGTCGCGTCCTTCCCAAGTTCTTCTAGCGCGACATCTGCTGCCTCGGCAAGTTCCTCAACTCGACCTTCCTGCCACTCAATTGCGCTGCTTATCTTGAGTACCTTGACATGCCCGCCTACAGCTGACCACACGCTTGCGGTTACCACCTCCGAACCTATATCGAGGGCAAGCATGCGCTTATCGGGGGATTTTTTTCCACCAAGAAAATTTGGCAAGGCCATATCCGACCATTATGCCAAGAAATTGGGTTGGGAGCAAGG
>CAYILC010000049.1:0-6544 GCA_964364145.1 uncultured Pseudomonadales bacterium | reverse complement strand
CTGAGACATCAGAGAGAAGACGCCTGGTGCAAGTCTTCCGTAAGAAGCAAATCGAAATACTCTCCTGAGCCGCAGAACCAACGCAGCATTCTTTAGAATCTTTGAGAGTGTCAGCAAGTAGCGAAGCCGGGTACGCCCGTAACAGCAGAAAACCTGTGTCATCGCAAGACGGAGCAGGTTGAGACGAGGTACAAACCGATCTCGATCGGTTTTTTTGTACCCGTAACGAAGGTGGTACCGCGAGAACCCTCGCCCTTCTTCTTTGTTTTCATGCACAATGCTGTGCACGGAAATGGAGAGGGAAGGCGAGGGTTTTTTGATGCCCTCAGAAAAAGCTGGAGTAGCAAAGCGGTCAACTGCAACGAACTGTAAATTCGTCGTCTACAAACTTCGTAGGTTCGAATCCTACCTCCAGCACTATGGAACACACAACGTTGCAAAAGCAACTGATTAACCATCCATTACTTTGTACTCGATTCACCGACAAGGAAATCGAGCAGATTGCCGTGCAGTTTAAAGGGAAAAATATATTTTTCGGAGCTGGTCTTGTGACTCAAGATCAAGTATCTGTAGCAACTCCATTTGATATTCTTAGCATGTTTTTTACCGCCGAGCAGTTTCGAAGATTCACTGGGGGAAAGAAAATTTTTGTTTTCATTGCAGATCAACACGCACAAACAAACACACACTTATCACAAAATCTTGTTATAAAACGTACAAATGAAACGTTTCATCTTTTTGAAAAAATTATCCACAATTTTCATTTGAAACATTTTACCCTCATTCGCACGTCCGATTTGAATCGTGTTCCAGAAATTCGGAGCATATTTGCAAAACTACCAGACTTTCACAATGACTACGTAAAACACGAGGTAGCTGATGTATGTTGGCTACAAAAATTTCACAATGTTGGAATAAAACTTGGCTGGAGTATGAGTTCATCAGTAACAATTGGGGGTCATGACGAGCGCTTCTTTGACCAAACCATTCATATATTCTGCCCAAATGTACTGTTTGTTCATCTCGAACCAGGAAGAACATTTGACGATAAACGGCCACGCGTTTCTCCATACATTGCTATTCAAGGGGAAAAACGGCTTCTCCTTCAAAAAAATACAGATGTTCGGAAAACAATTGAGACGTTAAAAACTGGATGTTCTATAGAAGTCGCAAAAGCAGCCATTCGTCATCTTTCAAAGATTACGCGCCTTCATGATGATCTTTTTGGACCTATGAAACACAAAATGTTGACTGAAAAACTGCAAATACTTATGGATACTGCGACGACAGAGTTTGAACTGAAGAAGGGAGGTGAGTAGATATGAAAATTGAACAAGAGCAAAAAATCGATGGACAAAAAGAGATTGTGAAACCCGTTATCCGTAGAGATTTTAATGCTGACAAAGGAGAAATAGTTCGATGGCTCTGTGACAAAACAGGACTACCATTTAGTCTTATGGAGAAAAGATTATGGACGCACGGATGGGTGATTGCTGATCTAATCGAGAAAGGAGAGATAGAACTTGCACGTGAAGTTGCATTAGACCCAGAATCAGCAAAAGGAAAGCATCCAGAACTTTTTGATCGAACAAGAGCATCTCAAGTTATTCAATAAACTGTGAGTGATACACCAAAGACAGAGTAATGATCAGTCTATGAGTGAATAAGTGCGTTGGGGTGAGTCTGCAGGCTCGCCCTCAACAAACAGTAGAAAAACATGTACAATCGGAGAAAGATATGAACAAACAAACCGTTGATGAAGTATTAACTCGTGGCGTTGAGAATATCTTGCCTTCAAAGCAAGGTCTTACTGATCTCATGGCAAAGAAAAAGATTACGCTATATTTGGGAATTGATCCCACCGGAAACCAATTGCACTTGGGTCACAGCGTCGTTCTTCGCAAGCTCCAACAGTTTGCGGATCTTGGCCATCACGTGATTTTGTTGATTGGCAACGGCACCGTGAAAATTGGCGATCCATCAGGCAAAGATAAAACGCGCCCAATGTTAACCGAAGAAGCGATTGATGAAAACTTTAGAACGTGGAAAGAGCAAGCGTCCAAGATTTTGGATTTTAACAAAATTGAGATTAAGCGAAACGGCGACTGGCTTGACAAACTCACGTTTGTTGACTTGGTAAAACTCATGGCCACCACAACCGTTCAACAACTCATGGAGCGCGATATGTTTCAAGAGCGCATTAAAAACGGATTGCCGATTTTTGCGCATGAAATTATTTACCCGCTTCTGCAGGGATACGACTCCGTGGTCATGGATGTTGATCTTGAACTCGGCGGCAATGATCAAATGTTTAACATGATGATGGGGCGCCAGCTGCAAAAACACATGAACAATCGTGAGAAGTTTGTGTTGGGGACACCGTTGTTGGTTGGAAGTGATGGCAAAAAAATGGGCAAGTCGCTCAACAACTTTATTTCTTTAACCGAAACACCGGAAAACATGTACGGAAAGTTGATGGGTGTGATTGACGACATTATGTTTGACTACTTTACGTTACTTACGGACATGCCAACAGCAGAAATTGAGGCGTTGAAAAAAGCACTTCAAATGGGGAAAGTGCATCCGATTGATGTCAAAAAGAAACTTGCGCATACAATTACGATGATGTATCACAGCAAGGAAGATGCCGATCAGGCTGCACAACATTTTGAACGAACGGTACAACGTAAAGATATTATGGAAGAAGATAGAAAAAAAGTTGTCCTTAACAGTAGTCCTACTGTCATACAATTTGTCGCCACAAATTCAGAAAAAATCCAGAGTAATAGCGATGCAAGACGGTTAGTTCGGCAGGGTGGAGTGAAGGTTGATGGAATAAAAGTTACTGATCCTGATTTTATTATCGACCAAGCTCAATCTCATCAAATCGAAATTGGTAAAAGGGAACATTTCGGAACTGCTAATACCCAGGACAAATAACATGTACTCCAAAAAAGGCCAGCGCATTATCAAAATTATCTTTTTCGTTGTTGCTGCAGCAATGATTCTTGGCGGTTTGTCACAAGGGCTGTTGTCCCGATAGCACAATATGACTCTTTCACTTGATTCATCTGTTCATGAACTGAATGGTGTAGGCGTTGTTGCCGCCAAAAAATTAGAAAGTCTTTCCATTAAAACAATCCGCGATCTTCTGTATCACATTCCGTTTCGCTATGAAGATTTCCGCACTCAAAAAACAATCGATCAGGTTGAGCCAAATGAAAGTGTGACAATAAAGGCAACGGTTCAGTCGATCACGAAGTTTGCAACGCGTCGCGGACTGGTGATGATCAAGGCAATCATCGCCGATGACACAGGAAAAATTCCAGTGGTTTGGTTTAATCAGCAGTATCTTTTGTTGACGTTAAAAAAAGGAAGCGAGTGGTACTTCACCGGAAAAGTGTCGCTCTATAATGGCAAAAAAACACTCAACAGCCCAAGCACAGAAAGTGTTGAACACGACGAGCAACTGCACAGCGGCAGACTTGTCCCTATTTATCCTGAAACAGCAGGATTGAGTTCGCGAATGGTGCGAAGGTACATTGCGGATACGCTTCGCTCACTTTCGCATATTGACGACCCACTTTCATTAGATTTACGAAACTCAAAACAACTGCCAAGTTTAGATGAAACACTCCGCGTTTTACATTTCCCAGAAACTGTCGAAGGATTAGAGAACTATAGACACAGGCTTGCGTTTGAAGAAGTGTACACATTATTAAGAGCGGCAAAAAAACGGAAAGAAGAACTCAAAAAGATTCACGTTCCAAAAAAACTTTCACTTACTACCGATCAAAAAAAACAGTTTGAAAAAAGTCTTCCGTTCCATCTTTCTCCAACACAAACATCTGCCTTGTTAGATCTTTCACTCGATTTGCTTCAACCATATCCAGCGCGTCGGCTTATTCAGGGGGAGGTGGGTTCGGGCAAGACGATTGTTGCGGCGTTTGCGCTATTTGCCGCCGCGCAAAACGGTGTTCAAAGTGTGTTTATCGCGCCAACGCAGATTTTAGCGCACCAACATTATCAAAATCTTTCGCCAATTTTTGAAAAACTGCATATTCCGGTGCAGCTTGTGGCAGGAGATGATAAATATGAAACCACCGCACCCAACACTATTTATATTGGTACACATGCACTGTTTGAACACGCAAAAACTATCAAACCAGCCGTTGTGGTGATTGATGAGGAGCATCGATTTGGCGTAATGCAGCGAGAAACATTTTGGAAGGCAATAAAAAAACCACACGTGTTTACCATGACCGCAACGCCAATTCCACGAACCGTAGCGCAAACGGTGTTGGCGGATCAGGATGTAAGTTACCTCGATGAAATTCCAGCTAAGAAAAAGCAAACGATCACAAAAGTTGTGGATGAGAAAAATCGAAACAAAGCGTATGCATGGATTGCTCATCATTTAGATAAAGGCGCGCAGGCATTTGTGGTTTGTCCGTTTATTGACCAATCGGAACTGGAGGACTTGGCAAATATAAAATCGGCAGAAAAAACGGTACTTTCAATGCAGAAAGTGTTCCCCAAACACCGTGTGGCAATGCTTCATGGAAAAACGCCAAAAGATCAGCGCGAAAACATCTTAAACGACATGCGAACTGGGAAACTGGACATCTTAGTTGCTACGCCAATCATCGAGGTTGGTATTGATATTCCCAACGCCAGTATTATGCTGATTGAAGGAGCCGAACGATTTGGCCTCGCGCAACTTCATCAGTTGCGCGGACGAGTTGGACGAGCAGGGCAAGTGGCATACTGTTTACTGTTTACTTCAGAAGGCATTGAAACAACGCGGAGATTACGCATTTTAGAAAAAGAATCCAATGGAAACATTTTGGCAGAACACGATTTGAAACTCCGCGGAACGGGCGAACTTTTAGGAACACGCCAGCATGGTTTTGACGCGCTCAAGTTTGCCTCGTGGTTTGACGAAAAACTGATCAACGAATGTAAAGAAACGGTCGCTGTTGCAAATCTTGAGTGAGCCAGATAGAATACGACACTATGGCACCATTACCAAAACGACGCATTTCAAGAGCACGCGCGGGCAGGCGACAGCAACACATCAAGGTTGCACGCAAGACACTTGCCGTTTGTGCCAACTGCGGCGCAAAAAAGCTTCAACACACCATTTGTCCCGAGTGCAAGACATACGCTACGGCAAAAAAGACCAAATCTTCTCCAATCAAAGCAAAAAAATAAATGAAAACTGCCCAAGATCCTCGCCATTTGAAACGCGTCCAGCAGATGCAAGATCTCTTTGCGTATGATTTTTCTCACATTCCTGTTGAGGGTGAGCAGAAAACTGCGGTAGACGCAGTTGTTGCAGATCTTCCCAAGATAGACGCGCTGATTGTTGGTGCTGCCCCAGCCTGGCCAATCGGACAAATCAATAAAGTTGATCTTGCAATTCTGCGCATTTCTGTGTATGAATTACTTCATAGCGATACGCCGCCAAAAGTTGTGATCGATGAAGCTATTGAACTTGCCAAGGAATACGGAGCCGAACATTCCCCAAAGTTTGTCAATGGGGTACTTGCGCATATTGCAAATCAGATGCATAAAGAAGTGAAAGAGAAAAAATAACCATGAAACCAGCTATCACGCACCAATTATCCGAAGGAGTGAGGATTCTCCAGGTCATTCAACGCGTCTGCAGTGAGGTAACAGGGGTTGAAGCCTCCGAAATTAAGCCTTCTTGGAGTTTTTTTGAGGATCTTGGCGTTGGGATGGATGAGCTTGCAGAAATTTTAAGCAGAGTCTCGATACAGTTCAATATCAAAATTGGCAAAGAGCAAGTGCCCGAGCTTGTTACCGTTGGCAATCTCCTCGAGTATATTGAAGAACAACTCTAATGCTTCTTACATTAAAAAACCCACAATTTGAGATTTTAGCGTTTACGCATCGATCCGCGTTGAACGAATATCCAGATTGTACGGAATCCAACGAGCGGTTGGAGTTCTTGGGAGATGCGGTGCTTGAACTTGCAACCTCGATGTATTTGTACACAACCTTGCCAGAAGCTCAAGAAGGTGAACTCACCAGTTTCCGTTCTTCTCTTGTAAAGACCACCACGCTCGCGCGCGTTGCGCGCTCGCTTCACCTCGGCGAAAAACTGCGCATAAGCAAGGGTGAAGAGGCCTCAAACGGCCGTGAAAATGACGCCATTCTTGCCGACACACTCGAGGCCTATATTGGCGCACTCTATCTTGACCAAGGGTACGAAGCCGCCGAGGCATTTCTTCAACAAGAACTTTTTCCGTTGTTTGATGAAATTAAAAACTTCAATCTTCAACGAGACAGTAAAAGTCAACTGCAGGAGTTCGTTCAGAAGACCCGTAAGCGCCTACCGGTCTATAAAGTGGTAGAGGTAAGCGGTCCAGACCACAATAAATCGTTTACCGTCGCCGTGGTGGTTGATGGTAAGGAAGTGGCAAAAGCAGGCGGAAAAAGCAAACAGGACGCCCAACAAGAAGCCGCCAAGAAAGCGCTGAATAAGTTCAGATACATATGCGACATCTCCAACACAAAG
>CAYILC010000048.1:0-6771 GCA_964364145.1 uncultured Pseudomonadales bacterium | reverse complement strand
AGCGTTAAAACTTGGGGCAAAGAAGGCAATTGTTATCGACGCCAAAAATGAGTTTGCATACCACTACATCGCAAAAGGCATTAAAGCTAACGCATGTTACCAGGGAAAATATCATCTGAGCACTCCAATTGGCAGGCCACTGCTCGCAAAGATCGCCATCGACATTGCTCGCAAATATAAGGCTGACACAATTGCGCACGGTTGCACAGGGAAAGGAAATGACCAGGTGCGTATCGAGGGATCAATTCTCACTTTAGCACCAGAAATGAAGATTATCGCACCGGTGCGCGAGTGGAGCATGGGTCGTGATGAGGAACTTCAATACGCAAAACGCAATAATATTCCCGTGAAACAGACGGTGGATTCACCGTACTCATATGACGACAATATGTGGGGAGTTACTGGAGAAAGTGGTGAGATTGAAGATCCTGCGTTGATTCCCCCACTCGAGAAAATTCTGCAGGTTTGCCGTATTGTTGAGAAAACGCCGAACGAGCCGCAATATATTAAGGTTCGTTTTGTGAAGGGTATTCCTGTTGAGATTGACGGGAAACAACTGCGCCTCGCTGATATCATACTTACTCTCAACAAGTTTGGAGCGTTGCACGGCGTTGGGGTGACACATCATATTGAGGATCGCATTGTAGGACTCAAGGTTCGTGGGCTGTACGAAGCTCCGGCGGCCGAGATCATTATTAATGCGCACTTTAATTTGGAAAAATATGTGTGCACGCGTGTAGAAAACGAGTTTAAGTCCGAGGTTGATACAAAATGGGCGTATTTGTGTTACGGCGCATTATGGTATGACCCATTGATGGACGACTTAAATGCTTTCATAAACCAGATTAACGAAAAAGTGAGTGGTCTTGTCACAGTCAAGCTGTTTAAAGGAGTTGCCGAAGTGGTTGCGGTTGAGACTGCAAATACCATCTTTGACGAAAAACTTGCAACCTTTATGAAAAATAAAGCGTACAACCAAAACGCTTCGGCTGGATTCATTGAGATCTACACCATGCAGATGCGGTTGGCGCAGAAGAAAGAGCGGTTTGCACTTCTCACCATTGGCGAGACAAAAAATAAGAAAGCATTTTTGCCGGTCGTGAAAGATCTACAACAGTTAGGATTTAAGTTCTACGCGACCGAGCATACACACGAATACTACAAGAGTAAAGGCATCGATTCTTTACTGCTACATAAAATGTATAAGAAAGAAAATCCAAGTCTGGAAGACGCACTGCAACAAAACATGTTTGATCTTATTATCAACGTGCCATATGACAAACAGTTCCCAGAAGCGAAGAAAGATGAAGAGGTTATTCGCACATGGGCTGTCGAAAACGATGTGTCGTTACTGCGTGAACTTCAAACAACAAAGAAATTTGTTGAAAAATTAAAGAGAAATCTTGCAGTACGAAGAAAAGCTGTACGAAAAGGGAAGGAGTAAAGTTAGCGCGTCATTAGAGAAAAGCATAACCCTCACATTGTATGAACACACTTCTTATTCGCAACGCAAAAACAGTCGTAACAATGGATGGCAAGCGAACAATACTTCCAAACACAAGTATCTATATTGTTGGTAATCGCATTGCCGAAATACAAAGTAAGAAGAAATATGCAGATAAAGTTGTTGATGCGCGCCGGATGATTGTTCTTCCGGGGTTTATCAATACACATCATCATTTTTTTCAATCCTTTATGAAACATGTTCCCGAATTACAAAATCAACGAATAGATACGTGGATCTCTATTGTTTCAAGATTAGGAAAAAAAATGGATGAACGAGCATACTACTATGCATCACTCATTGCTTGTATAGAGTTATTACAATCTGGATGCACCGCAACTACGGATATGCACTATGTATTCCCAAAATCTCATGATCATCTCAAGATATTTTCATCAACAGTAAAAGCAGCAAGAGAACTTGGCATTCGTTTTCATCCGTATAGAGGAAGTATGAGTTTAAGCAAAAAAGATGGTGCTTTGTTCGATGACGATGTTGTTGAAACCTCTCAAGAGATATATGACAGAACGGTAGAAACAATTAAGTCTTTTCATCAAGAAAAACCGGATTCAATGATAAAAGTTGGCATTGGGCCTTGTACAATTTTTACCAGTAGCAAACGAGATTATGAAAATGCTGCCCAGCTTGCGGAAATCTATAATGTGAATCTACAAACTCATCTGAGTGAATCAACATACGAACAAGCTTACGCTCACAAAAAATATGGGATGAATCCACTTACATATCTTAAAACTCTTGGTTGGAACACAAATAAAGCAAGCTTTGTTCACTGTGTTGAATTAAACTCTCGAGAAATAAGTACCATAGCAAAACAAAAAAATTCTGTGTGTCATTGTCCTATTTCAAATGCACGATCACCTCTAGGACAAAAAGGGATCGCTCCCATTTGGGAAATGCTTAAGGCTGGTGTAAATATTTCCATAGGTGTCGATGGAAGTGCTGGAAATGACTCCTCAAATATATTGGAAGAAATGCGATGGGCGAGAACAATTCAAGGAGTTCGAGAAAAGGCCACATATCTCTCGCCAATGGACGTATTGCATATGGGAACCGTTGGTGGTGCACGATCGTTACGTTGGGACAATGAAATAGGTAGTCTTGAAATTGGAAAATGTGCTGATATTATATTGTTTGAAACGGGTATATCAGCCGAAAGTATTGGAGTTTGGGATGAGGTTGGAGCTTTAATGAGTTGTCAAGCAAAGAAGGCGCATACCGTCATTGTTAACGGTGAGGTAGTTATCCAAGCAGGAAAGTTCTTGCGGATTAATGAGCAAGATTATGTAAAAGAAGCACAAGTATATTGGAAAAAAACATTTACATAAAGAAAGGGCTTATGAGTAGAGAGAAAAAAGGAAAAATTGAGGATGAAAGGATTGCGGGATTTCTTGATACAGAATCTCTTCGCTTCCCTGATGAAAGAGCGCGTGTAGCCGCGGTTCAAAACAGACTCAAACAAGCTGGAGGAATGAATGGAACTCAATCTATCGAGTGGGGCCAGGATATAGGGATTCTTAAACTCGATCAAGTTGTAATGGCTGAGTTTAGCCCAAGTTATCGCTGTCCAGAAGCTTGTGATGGTTGTCCCGACTCTGCACTTATTTTAGCTGTAGCAATAATAAAAGGCCTTGTTCCGCGAGTTGAAATACGAGCAGATACTGAAATGATGAAAAGACGTTTAGATCTTCTTTACGGTCTTGGTGTTAAACACATTATGTTTATCGGAGGAACCATTGATGGTTTAGCTGAAACTCCACAACTCCTTACTCACGCTCTAGATTTAGGATCAGATATGAAAGTGAGTTGGTTCAGCGATGGTATCATGCAAATTAACGAAAATGGGGAGAGGAGTAATCTCTACCACAGGTTTACCAAACAAGGTTGGATTCAAAAGGTTGCTACGCACGTATCCATGGATTACCCAAGCGATATCCGTGCTAATAAAGCTACTCAATTACCACCAAAAAAAGGAAGATTGGAAGAGTCTGAAAAAGATGGGGAATCTTCAAGAAGATTTAAGTCACAATATGGCGCACAGTACGCAACTCGGTTAATTGAAGACGGCTTCCGTCGGGTAGTGATAAACACAACGGTTTCTCCTCATAACATTGGACAAGTCTTGGAGATTTACCACCAAGTTGAAGGGTTGCAAAAATACGCAATTTCTATCAGTAGTCCAACGGAAGTAGTTTGGACCTTTAGTCCTTGGATATGGCGGCCACATCAAGCTCGTGGTGACAGCACCGAACAAAGCCCAGCCTCAGGTGGATTACAAATGGCTGATATGGATAAAGTGAATGAAGTATTTGAGTTCATTTTAGACGAAGAGTTCCATCGAATGCGAGCAGGATTGCCCCGCTTATTGGCGAATTCCTCAGGATATACGGGGTTGATGGCCAATCCGAAATACCGACAAATTACTGTCGACCAGGCAGTGCCATATGATACAAGACCAGAGATCTTGCAAGTAGATCCTGACGGAACTATTCAATTAGATTCTATGTTTGCTGGCCCGGAATTATTTGGACCGGATGCAGTAAACGTTCACTCAACGTTTGGGTATCGAGATAGAGAACCGAGAAAAGAGAAAAATCCTTTCACTGCTTATCAAGAACCAGGGAAGCCTTGGTTTGCAAATATCATTACTACCTGAGGATGAGCTATGGATATGCAGTTGGCCCAGTATTTGATTGACATGGATGTTATCCACTTTGGAAAGCTCGGAACAACCAATAAAAATGATTCCCGTTCAGTAATCTTTGATCCCAGAAATTTACTTTCAAATCCTAAGGTTCTTTCTTATATCGGGAAAAAACTAGCAACGGTT
This sequence comes from uncultured Pseudomonadales bacterium, assembly GCA_964364145.1. Classification (GTDB taxonomy): domain Bacteria; phylum Patescibacteriota; class Microgenomatia; order UBA1400; family UBA12028; genus CAYILC01. The sequence continues at coordinate 2,419 of CAYILC010000048.1, read as the reverse complement.
ATTCGTAAAGAATGTAAAGGAAATGTTTTAGTTGGTCTTGCCACTGCTGGGATAGGTTTTGGCGCTGTAGCAAGTATTTACTCTAAACTTCCTTTTCTCTATTTACGCAGCACTCCAAAGTTACACATTAAACTCCGATGGATCGAAGGAAAGATACCAACGAATCCCCCGCCAAAACTTATCGTGATTGATGAACTAGTTTTCAATGCAGAGACAAAAAAGAATGCGGTTGCAAAGTTAAAGGAGCTTGGGTACAAAGTAACTGATGTTGTGGTTGTTATTGATCGTCAACTGCAGAAAAAAGTAGATGGTCCCGATTTAGAAACACTACATGGAGTTAAGCTACATGCACTTATTACCATGGAAGAGATTGTCGCGTTTCTACAAAAGAAAAGACAGATTACAAAACATCAACTTTCGGAGTTGAAGAAAAATTATCAAGAATACCAACGTTGGTATTTGCCAGCTTTCGCCAGGAATGAAGACAAAAAGGAGCAATAGTTTATGAACAATGTTCATATTCTCAAGCACGCGTTTATTTCAAATACACTTAAATAGTAAAAAGTATATTGTTCCAGGCTTAGGGGACTATGGTGACCGCTATTATGGAACGTAATTTTTCTTGCCTCTAACATTCCGGTATTAGCAGTAACATCCTGTACAATACCTTCATGCAATTCCAACTCAAATCTCCCTATCAGCCCACCGGCGACCAACCGGAAGCGATCCAACAGCTTGTAGACGGGATTCGTTCGCAGAAAAAAAAGCAGGTGTTGCTGGGGGTTACGGGTAGCGGGAAAACTTTTTCAGTGTCCAATGTGATACAGCAAATTCAAAAGCCAACCTTAGTTATCTCGCACAACAAAACGTTGGCCGCTCAACTCTATCAAGAGTTTCGCGACTTTTTTCCGGATAACGCGGTGAGTTACTTTGTGTCGTACTATGACTACTATCAGCCGGAAGCCTATATTCCAACCACCGACACCTATATCGAAAAAGAAACGCAAATCAATGACGATATCGATAAACTGCGTTTGGCGGCGACCACCAACCTTCTCACTCGTCCGGACACGATTGTTGTCGCTTCCGTATCGTGCATTTATAACCTTGGTTCGCCGGTTGAGTATGCAAAAAACCAACTAAAACTAATGAACGGCGAGGTCATTCCTCGGCAAACAATTTTTCTTCAACTGGCCAATCTCCAGTATCAGCGCACAGACACCGATCTTCGCCGCGCTTCGTTTCGCGTGCGTGGTGAAACTGTGCAGATTTGGCCCGCGTATCAGGACACGGCATATAAACTGAGCACCTTAGGCAACCACATAGAGCGCATCGATGAGATCGATCCAATTACCGGAGATGTTATTTCTGAACAGCCAATTCAACACATCACGATCTATCCTGCCAAACACTACATTGCCGACATGAGTACAAGAGATCAGGCATTTGCCGAGATCAAGTCAGACCTTGCTGCGCAACTTACCAAGCTCCGTTTAGAAGGAAAAGTTTTGGAGGCGTATCGGTTGGAGCAACGCGTAAACTATGATATCGATATGATTCAGGAAATTGGATTTGTGAATGGCATCGAAAATTATTCGCGGTATTTTGACGGCCGCAAGGCTGGAGACAAGCCGTACACACTCATCGATCACTTTATCGAAAATGCAAAAACATTTGGTGATGGGTCGTTTCTCACAGTAATCGACGAGTCGCATATTACAGTTCCGCAGATTCGTGGCATGTACAACGGCGATCAATCTCGCAAAAAGACGTTGGTAGATTACGGCTTTCGGTTACCCTCGGCAATGGACAACCGACCGCTCAAGTTTGAGGAGTTTATGCACTGCATGGACGATATGGTGTTTGTTTCTGCAACACCGGACGAGTGGGAAGTGAGCCTGTCTAATCATCGCGTGATTGAACAAGTGTTGCGCCCAACAGGTTTGCTAGACCCGGAAGTGGAGATTCGGAAAAGTGAAGGGCAAGTTGAAGACCTAGTCAAAGAAGTGTTGAAGCGCAAGGCAATTGGACAGCGCGTGTTGATTACAACACTGACCAAGAAAATGGCCGAGGCGCTCACAGAATATCTGAACGATCCAGAGAAAATCAAAAAGCTCGCCAAGAATCTAGATACTAGTATCCAGATACTAAAGGTTCAATATCTCCATGCTGATGTTGCAACGCTGGATCGGTCCGATATTTTGGATGATCTGCGCCGCGGTGTGTATGACGTGTTGGTGGGAATCAACTTGTTGCGAGAAGGGTTGGACTTGCCGGAAGTTTCTTTGGTCGCAATTTTAGACGCTGACAAGGAAGGCTTTTTGCGGTCCAGAACTTCATTGATTCAAACAATGGGTCGTGCCGCACGCCATCAAGAAGGCCACGTCATTATGTATGCCGATCGAGTTACAAAATCTAT
>CAYILC010000047.1:4105-6911 GCA_964364145.1 uncultured Pseudomonadales bacterium | reverse complement strand
AAGCCTTTATTCACTTGTGTGGACATTGTAGCAAAAAATTCCAACCTCGTCAATTTCGAGATTCGATACTCTTGTTTAGCCTACCATTACTTTTCTTTTCTGATATCTGAAGAACGAACCCAATTTGTTGTGGTTGTTCCTCCATCCAATCTTACTTTATACTCAAAGACAGATTGTTTATCATCTCCAAAACCTTGCACACCTACAACTATCCCTGAGTAGGATAACCAAAACACCCGATCGCCTATTGCATGATAAGGTTTTCCGGTAAACCCTTCATGACTGGGATGAGTTTCCTCTGCCTTTAAATTTTTTGAACTATCCATGAAATCTAAACCAAAACCCATATATCCTCCAATTATGCTTGTATTTTCTCAGAGAGAGAGAGTTGTGTCAATGGATTCTCGTTTCACCAAATTCTCTGTTCTCGTTCCCTCCCCCTCTGCTATACTCGTCTTATGAATCTTTGGCATTCGCTGTGGCATCGCCGGCGACATTCTCAACTCAATATCCATTCGTTTATCCCATCTTTTTCTTCTTTATCGTCACGCAAAAGTCGTCGGTTTAAATTCAGCTGGTTGCGCCTCATTCAATGGCTCGCAATTGGTGGCTTTTTTCTAACGGTGTTGGGAGTAATTGGATTTTTTGGAGCGTTTGCGTGGGTCGTAAAAGATCTGCCAAGTCCGGATAGTGTTGTTCGTAACAGTGGATACAGCACAAAAATCGTAGATCGCAACGGAACACAGTTATACGACGTGTTTGCAGATGAACGCAGAACACCGGTCTCAATGGAGCAAGTTCCGGAGTATCTCAAACAAGCAACGATCTCGATTGAAGATAAAGACTTTTATAAACATGCGGGATTTGATCCGCTCACGCCGTTTCGCATCGGGCTCAACATTATTACGAGACAGCGCGTGATTGGAGGTTCGACCCTCACTCAGCAGTTGGTGAAAACTCGCATCTTAACCTCTGAACGCACGTTGATGCGCAAGTTCAAGGAGTTGGTGTTGTCGCTGGAAATAGAACGCCGGTTTAGCAAAGATCAGATCCTTCAAATGTATCTCAACGAGGCGCCGTATGGCGGTACGGCATCGGGAGTTGGTGCGGCATCCGAGGTGTATTTTGGTAAACCAGTAAAAGATTTAACGTTAGTAGAGAGTGCAATCTTAGCGGGATTACCTCAACGGCCAACAGCATACTCGCCATTTGGTGGACAGAAAGATGCCGACGGAACGCCGCTTTGGCAGGTGCGCGTAAAAGGAGTGTTGCGCCGAATGCAGGAGGATGGCTATATCTCCAAAGATCTGCACGATCAAGCGGTGACTCAACTGCCAACCATTCAATTTGCAAAGCAGTCCTCACGTATTCAAGCACCGCATTTTGTTTTCTATATCAAAAATAAACTCGAGGATATGTATGGAGCAGACTTGGTGGAGAAAGGTGGGTTGCGCGTCACCACAACATTAGACTTGCCGTTCCAACAAAAAGCACAAGACATTGTTGCGCAGGAAATCGAGAACGTGAAGAAGTTTCATATTACCAACGGTGCGGCGATAGTGATGGATCCAAAAACCGGTGAGATTTTGGCCATGGTGGGAAGCAAAGATTATTTTGCTCAAGATTATGATGGACAGTTTAACGTGGTTGTGGATGGTCTGCGTCAGCCGGGATCCTCTATTAAACCTGTGACCTATTTAATGGCGCTTCGCAAAGGATATACGCCAGGAAGTATGGTGGTGGATGCGCCCACAGCGTTCCCGGGTGGTGCAGGACTGCCAGACTATGAACCAAAAAATTACGATGGGAAATTCCACGGGCCAATGTCTTTGCGTACGGCCCTTGCAAGTTCGATAAACATTCCTGCAGTCAAGTTGTTGGCGCTGGTTGGTGTGCCGAACATGTTACAGCAAGCATATGACATGGGATTTGCGACATTGGCTCCATCAGCAGAAAACCAACGCAGATTTGGATTGTCGGTAACTTTAGGTGGTGGCGAGATCCATCTCATTGATACAGTAACGGCATATAGCGCGTTTGCCAACGGCGGATATCGCGTTGATCCGGTTGGTATTCTCAAGGTTGAGGATCGAAACGGAAAAGTGTTGTTTGACCAAAAGAGTATTCAAGGAAAAGCCGTGATGACCGCAGAGGAAAACTTTTTAATCAATCACATGCTGTCGGACAATAATGCGCGTTTGTTAACTTTTGGCGCAAACTCGTTGTTAAACTTTAACGGTAAGGCTGTTGCGGTGAAGACCGGTACCACGAACAATCGGAAGGATAACTGGACGATTGGATGGTCGCAAAACACCATTGTTGGCGTGTGGGTTGGCAACAATGACAACAGCGAGATGACCAATGTGGCCTCCGGCGTCACCGGTGCCTCCCCGATTTGGCGAAAGATTTTTAATGAGGCGGTTGCCGAGGGCCGAACAATTCCTGACTGGGTGGTTCCGCCTGGAGTCCAAGCCGTGCGAACTGATGCAGTTTCTGGCTATCCAGCGCATGATAATTTCCCGGAAAGCGCGGAGTACGTGATCCCAAGCACGTTCCCCTCTTTGCCGGATCCCATTCATTCAAAAATCAAAGTATGCAAGTCCGAAGGAAAGTTGGCAACCGAGGTGGATATTCAGCGCGGCAGTTATGACGAGCGCGAGTTTGTGACGCTCAAAGAAAACGATCCCATAAGCACCGACGGCAAAAATCGGTGGCAGGATGGTATTGACCAATGGATTAGCACCTTGCCGACGGCAGATCAGCAGTCGAGATATCGCCCACCCACGGAACTCTGCGGGGGTTCCAA
>CAYILC010000047.1:0-4005 GCA_964364145.1 uncultured Pseudomonadales bacterium | reverse complement strand
CGGCAGATCAGCAGTCGAGATATCGCCCACCCACGGAACTCTGCGGGGGTTCCAAAGACGAGGTATGGATCAATATGTCGAGTCCGCAAGATCGTACAGATTATCCAGGTATATCGGTTGACGTGAAGGTGACCACCGCAACCGAGGGCGAGATGGATCGTGTTGAGATTTGGGTGAATGGCGCGCTCAAAGAAACATTGAAGTCTTCGCCATATACAACAACGCTTTCGTTGCCCACTGATCGGTATACGATCTTTGCTCGCGGTATTCGCAAAGATGGAAAACAGGGGCAAACAGGCGATGTGCACATTGGCACCGGTGAAACACATTGGGAAGCGCCACCACCTTCTCCAACGCCTTCACCGACACCAAGTCCAACACCTGCTCCGAGTAGTACCACCAGCGCCGAACCCAGTTTTCGAGCTATAGCACAGAGATAATATGAAAACACTTTTCTTAACCTCTAGCGTTTCCGGAGTTGCACACGATCTACCACGCCATTTTCCAAAAGGGACCAAAGGGTTGCGGTTGGCGTTTATTGATACTGCAGCCGAGGTTGAGGTTGGTGATAAACAGTGGTTAAAAGACGATCGGCAAGTATTGGTTAAGGCAGGATTTTCTGTTGACGACTACACATATACCGGAAAAACGAAAAGAGAACTGTTGTCTGACCTCTCGAAGGCTAATGTGCTCTACTTCTCTGGTGGAAACACTCCATATGCGCTCCAACAACTTCAGAAGTGTCATGGTATTGAAATTGTTCGTGAATTAGTTGTTCAAAAATGTAAAACATATATTGGGACAAGTGCTGGCTCAGTCATGGCAGGTCCCGATATTTCTCCAACAAATAGGTTGGAAAAACTTGAACTTGCTCCAAATATAAAAGGGTTTATTGGGTTGAATCTTGTAAACTTTGTCATATTCCCCCACTGGGGAACAGACCATTTTCGAAAACTTTATATACAAGAGTATGAGCGATTCAAACGCGCGTATAAAGATGAACAATATCCAATCGTTTTATTAAATGACAGTCAATATATCTATGTAAAAGACGACTGGTCTCAGATGATCGACGTTTCCAAGACGGTGTAGCATGCACCTCGAGTTACTCCGTGTTTACGGACTAATTTTGCTTGAAGCAATTTAAAGAGATCATACGCCAATGTTCTTCTCGGAATCCTCGGGAAGCGACGAGCAAGAGTATCGAACGAAAGATATGGATGATCAGAGATGATATTCAACATTTCTTGTCTGCGCGGGACAAGAGCATAAGTAAGTTGGAGAAGATCGGGATTTTGCAACATCTCGCAATACTATGCAACATTTAGCAATATTATGCAAAGCTCAAACATGGTTGCATACGATCTCTATTTTTGTGTTGAAGTATATGTTTTCCCTAGGTGGCTATACGCCCGTTGTGTAGCGATTCTTCCTTGTGAACTGCGTTTGATAAATCCAATTTGAAGAAGGTAGGGTTCAATAACCTCTTCCAGCGTTCCTGGGTCTTCGTTGAGTGAAGCGGCAAGTGTGCCTAGTCCAACCGGTCCGCCATTATATTTTTCGATAATCGATTCCAAAAGACGCCGGTCCGAGTGATCAAGTCCCAACTCGTCTAACTGCATAAGCTTCAACGCTTTGTCCAAATGTTCACTCGTCACAGTCCCACTATTTTTAACCTGGGCATAGTCGCGAACACGCTTTAATAACTTGAGCGCGATGCGCGGAGTTCCGCGTGATCGTTTTGCAATTTCGTGCAAACTTTTTTCATCGATGACAAACCCAAGTTTTTTTGCCGCGTTGCGCAAGATGATCATGAGTTTTTCTGGCGTGTAGTACTCAAGACGGTGAACCACGCCAAACCGATCGCGAAACGGCCCACTTAGCAAGCCAAATCGCGTGGTTGCGCCAACTAAGGTAAACTTCGGCAAATCTAATCGAATCGTTCGAGCAGATGGACCCTTCCCGATCACAATGTCCAGCGCATAGTCTTCCATGGCAGGATAAAGCGTTTCTTCCACGGACTTTGGCAAACGATGAATCTCGTCAACAAACAAGACATCAAATGGTTCAAGGTTTGTGAGAATTGCAGCCAAGTCCCCTACTTTGGAAAGTGCAGTTCCCGATGTTACGCGAATATTGCTGTGCATTTCTTTTGCAATGAGGTGGGAAAGCGTTGTTTTTCCGAGTCCGGGAGGACCATATAAGAGCGTATGTTCCATGGGCTCTTTGCGCTGTTTTGCCGCCGTTAATGCAATTTTCAACGATTCTTTTACTTGTTCTTGTCCGAAAAAATCATCCCAAGTTGAGGCACGAAGAGAAGTAAATAGTAATTCCTCCTCCTCTGTAGGCAATTGCAATATTTGAGGTTCTTTTATGTTCGTTCTTTTCATACGTTTCATGTGATGCTACTTTTTACTCAATATACGAATACATGCCTTAATCGCTTCTTGTAAACTTAACGATTCAATATCAACTTCGCGGAGTGCTTTGCGAATTTCGTGATCGGCATATCCTAATGTTTCAAGAGCTTGCCGAACCTCTACACCTTGGCCTTTGCTTTCAGAAAGATCGAGATCTTCCAAACTTCCCAGCTTGGACTTTAACTCAATAATAATTTTTTGCGCAAGTTTTTTTCCTACGCGTGAAAAGGATACAAAAAACGAGACGTTTCCTTCCTCAACTGCTTTACGAATCTCATTGATTGAGGCGCTTGTAATGACAAGCGCAGTTTTTGGCCCGACACCAGAAACCGTTAACAACGTTTCAAAAAGATGCTTTTCTTCTGGTGTTGCAAAGCCAAACAACTCCAATGCGTCCTCGCGCACGTGTGTATGGATAAACAGTGTTATTTGACCAGTTGTAGATGGGGCAGTAGATGGTGTAGCGGTCCGCAGTGCATAGGCCGTGGTCTCATTCACAGCTACCCCGTACCCCACGCCACCACACACCATCACCAATTGGTTGGCATAAAATGTTGGCGTGCCGGTAAGTGTTGCTATCATACGGATGGTGCAGACGAAACTTGTCTGTTCACGCTCGTGTTTACGCCACGACTAGCCGCATGACATAGCGCCGTGGCGATCGCGTCAACCTCATCATCCAGTTTCGGTAGTTTTTCGCATTTTGTCAACACCCTGATCATCCGTTGTATGTCGGATTTGGTTGCCCGGCCATTACCCGTCACTGCCGACTTGATCTGCATCGGAGTATATTCAAAGATATTCACATGATTTCGAAATAGGCAACTGAAGATTACCCCGCGCGCCTCACTCACCTTCATTGCCGTTTTTGCATTATTTTGAAAAAAAAGATTTTCAACACCGCATTCAGTTGGGCGATATTTTTTGATGACTTTCATAAGTTCAGTGTCGATCTGTGTATACCGCTCATATATCGAGGCGTTTTTATCTGTTTCAATGCAACCGGAAGATAGAATGGTTGAATGGGATGGATCGAGAATGCACCAACCAACTCGATCGTATCCGGGATCAATGCCGAGAAGTGGAAAAGTAGTTAACGATTCCATATTACCCGAGTTTACCAACGTGTTTTGCCTTGAATTTATTTTGCAAAGTGAGAGCAATTTTTTTCCGAATAGGCTCAATATCTTGAGTTGTCATTTGTGTATTTTCCGCATGATAGATAATCGTAAACGTCACGTTTTGATGAAAGACATCTTTCATTTCAACAGATTGGATATGCCCATCAAGTTTCTTCAGTGTTTCGATGACTTCCCCAACCTTTGTTTTTTCTACCAACGTAAACGTCATGTCCTCAATCATCGGTGAAAACTGTGAAATGGGGCGATAGTACGGATATGATTTTGCCACAGTTAACAATGCTTTCCACACGAAGCTCGCCACCACATGGCTATTTTTTTCAACGATAAGCACGCCAACATGTTTTCCTTTCACCAAAATTTCAGCAGTACGATCACCATTTTGTTTATACTCCACGGTATCCGCTGGAATATACAGATGACGCAGTAATACCTCAACATGCCCT
>CAYILC010000046.1:0-7143 GCA_964364145.1 uncultured Pseudomonadales bacterium | reverse complement strand
AACGTGGGAGTTGTCACGCTAAACCCAGTTTTTTCGCTTGCAACTTCGCACCCCAAGCCTTTCAGAATTTGTGCCTGTGTGTTTGCGGGGATATCGATCCCAAGATACCGCTGTACTAACGCTAGAGGAAGCATAATAACGTGTTCCGTGATTGGTTTTGGGTACAAATCCAGGATTGGTGATTCAAGTTTTGCGTCCGCAACTTCTTGAAACAGAGTGATGCCGCGCAACAAGGCATCCATCACAAGGTTTAGATCGATCATTTTTTCATTGAGCTGGGCGGCGTTGGTGCGAATCGCCAAACCCATCGATGTTTTGCGGATGCGCTTTGGATCTGCGTGTTCGATAAAAAACAACACGCGCTGTGTTTCGTTGTTTACCACACTATTGGCGGTTCCCATGATGCCAATCAAATCAATGAGTTCGCCTTTACCGTTGTCCGCGACAATATCGCCGCGTTGGAGTGTGTGTGTTTTTCCGTCAAGCGTGGTGAGTTTCTCGCCTTTTTTGGATTCGCGAATGAGTAATTTTTTCCCCACGCGATCCGCGTCAAAGGCATGTGTGGGTTGGCCAAGCTCGGTCATAACATAGTTGGTGACATCGATGACGTTGTTGAGTGAGCGAATGCCAACCTGCTCTAAGCGAGTTTTGAGCCAGGCTGGCGATTGGCCGATTTTGACATGCAATACAACGCAGGTTATACGAGAGCAGAGCTTGTTATCGTTTTTGATGATGATTGGGAATTTTTTTGCTTCTGTAATGATCTCACGCTTTTTTGGTTTGTATTGTTGGAGAGGTTTGAGCGTCGATGTTTTTCCCGCGTGACTCAAAATAATGGCGGCTTCTCGCGCAATCCCACGAACCGAAGCCATATCCATGCGGTTTGTGGTGACCTCGATATCAAATACGTTATCGCCATGCTTTTGTTCAATACGCTCAACAGAGGGTCCACTTAAGGAAAGCAAACGCTGCATGTCCTCTGGAGAGACAGAAGTTTCAAGATGATCGCTAAGCCAAAGATATGGTACTGCAATGTTCATAATCTCTCCTTAAAACTGATTCAAGAATCGCATATCGCCGTTGTATAACAACCGAATATCATCGATTTTCAAACCTTCTCGCAGTGTGTATGTGCGCTCAATCCCCCAGCCAAACGCGAAACCCGTATATAGATCTGGATTAATGCCGCCCGCTTTCAACACGTTCGGATGAACCATACCGGCTCCACCAACCTCGTGCCAGCCGGATTTGCAGAATCGACATTTCTCACCTTTTATTTTTCCGGTGCCATCACAAATGGTGCATGAGAAATCAACCTCAAACGACGGTTCGGTAAACATAAAGTGAAATGGCCGAATGCGCGATTTTGCCTTTGGTCCATAAAATTCGCGCGCGAAGTGATCAATAGTCCCTTTCAAATGTTGAATCGTAATCCCTTTATCCACAACGAGTCCTTCAAATTGGTGGAACATCTCGGTGTGGACAACATCGGCCTGACGGCGATAGCACCGCGCAATATTAATCATGCGAATGGGCGGTGTACTTTTCAATCTTTGCATTTCACGGACTTGTCCATTTGAAGTATGTGGAGTGAGTACAATTTTTCCTAATGTAGGATGTTTGTACTCGTTTTGAACAAGAAATGTTTCCCATTCATCGCGAGCTGGATGATCCTTGGGCATATTTAGCGAATCAAACGGATACCATTCCCAATCAACCTCGGGATATCGCACGCGAATAAACCCAATTTTTTCAAAAATGGTGGTGATTTCGTTCATTGCTTGTGAAATAGGATGGACGTGGCCAACATGTGATTTGATTCCTGGAATAGTCATATCGATCCAACCGAGTGTGCCGGAGGATTGTTGCAGAAGTTTGGCAAGGCGCGTTTCAAGATGGTTTTTTAGCGCATTCAACTGTTGTCCAGCATTTTTTCTCTCCTCTTGTGAAAGATTTTTGAGCAACATTGCCAATTCGTTAAGCTGTCCTTTTTTTGCGAGATATTTTTGACGAAATGTTTCTGGTTCCAATGCTCCATCTGCCTCAACGTTTGTGTTGATGTGTTGCAGGAGAGTGGCAAAAGAGCTATGTAATGTGTCTTGGTCTTTCACAATCCGGGGTTGAATGGATTGCGGTTGGATCACTGCATAATGCACCAACGTATTGCCATCTTTTTCTTCAAATGTTGTAACGGTGATTGGCCAACACTCACCGGTAGTATGCAATTGCGTTCCCCCATCCGGCATTGGTGGATAGTCCCCAATCGACATAATTCTCAAATCTTTATTTGTTGGCAAGTCGAACGGAAGTTTTATTTGGCGTTCAACAAGCTGGTCATGCGTTACCATTTCGAGGTGAATAGGTAAATTTTGTTCAAGAATATGATCAATCTGCTTTTGAATATCGTTTTTATGAGTAGCGTTGAGTGATCCAATATACGTCACATATAATTTTTTGCCGATCCCATGAACTCCGTCGGTCGCGATTGCTTGGGGAATAACATTCTTGACTGCTTGATCGAGAATATGTCCCGCGGTGTGCATCTGCATATTTTTGTATCGTAACTCCCAATCAAGATCGAGCGTTACTTCATCGCCCACACCAATCACACCATCAAGTTTTCCGAGATGCGTTGGAGCACCGCCGTTATATGAAACGTGCGAAACATGCAGCTTTCCGTGAGGGCCAGTGATGGTTCCATTGTCTGCGGGTTGTCCACCACCTTGCGCATAGAACAACGTTTGGTCTAAAACGAGACGAACCATTGACCCTTCAACCTGTTTTTCCACTACTTTTGCCGTCGCATGGTGCAGATATGAATCTGTCATGTACAACAATGTCGTTTTCATATACTTTTCATTATACCTTTCCACAAACTATAAAAAAACCTCCGGGTTAAGGAGGGTTGTTTTGTCATTTGTTTTTTATGAAGTTACGACAAAACATCCTCCGCGCTAAAAGAGGTAAAGAAAAAATAACGAGAGACTATTATGGAGTTCATGTGATGTCTTTCAGTGTATCATTGGTCCAGGTGATGCGATAATAATTCTTATCTGATAATTCTGTCTTGAAACCAGGTAGAAGTGTGTCTTTAAATTCTAATCCAAATAACAAGAATTCAGCATAATTTTGATAGAGATCATCATTCATCCAAACGTCTGTAGAATAAATCTTTTGTGTTGAAGTCAACTGTGTAAGTATTGACCTAACCTTGTCTGCACGTTGAACAACTTCAGCAGGAATCCTCTCAGTATGGGACGATCCCTCTTCAGGCTTATTTTTCGAAGTTGCCATTTTTACCCCAATTTCTTAACAATCTCTCCAAACACCTTCATATCCCGAGCCGCAATGTCTGCCAATATTTTTCGATCAAGCTCAATTTTTTTATCCTTTAATCCTTTGATAAATCGACTGTAGTTTAGCTTTGTATCAACCATTTTGACTGCCGCACTAATGCGTGTGATCCACAGTTCACGAACATTGCGCTTCCTCAACTTACGACCAATGAACGCATACTGACCTGCATGCAGATCTGCCTCTTTTGCCACCTTAAATAGGCGGTTTTTTGTCATGCGGAAACCTTTTGTACGATTCAGAACTGCTTTGTGCCCTTTGTGGCGGACATTACCTGTTTTTGTGCGTGACATAGTATTCCTTTATGCAAATCCCAACATCAACTTAATTTTTTTTGCGAATTTTCCTTTAAGCTGCAATGGTACGCGACCTGCGCGAAGCGCTTTTTTAGATTTGTGGCGTTTCAAGTGACGAATGTTTTGTGAGCGCATCATCACCTTGCCGGTAGCGGTAATTTTAAACCGCTTTAACGCAGACTTGCGGATCTTCATCTTGCCTTGTGGTCCATCTTGTCGCGACATATTACTCCTTCGTTTCTGTTTGTGTCATTTTTTTGTCCGACACCTTCTTTTTCTTGACTGCTGTTAACTGCATCATCATAAACTTCCCCAATAATCTGGGAGCAATCTCAACCGCGGAACAGTCCGCTAATTGTTCAACAGCCCTTTGTAAAACACGCTCACCAAACTCTTTGCGGGTGATCAATCGACCCTGGAATTTTACCACAAGTCGAACCTTATCACCGCCTTCAAGATATTTGCGGGCTTTTTTCATGCGAGAATCAAAATCTCCTTTTGCGATTACAGGTGTGAGACGCAACTCTTTGATTTCCGCAATCTTCGCTTTTTTCTTGTCCTCTTGTGCCTTTTGCTGTTGCTGATACTTAAACTTCGAAAAATCGATCAGTTTTGCGACAGGTGGAACCGCTTTTGGCGCTATCTCGACAAGATCGATACCTAACTCACGTGCTCTACGCAACGCTTCTTCTTTTGTCATCAACCCCAGTTGTTTGTTGAACTGATCCAGAACGCGCAACTCGGGCGACTGAATAAAGTGATTGATCTTAAAGAACATCTTCGTACTAATATGGCCTCCTTGGCGATGTATCCCTTTACATATATCCTATCTTGACTTCGCCAGAGAGAGAATTATACTACATGCCTGGCAGAGGAGACAAGAGGAGGAAGTATGGCATTTTATTTGGAGGATAGAACACAGTTACGTAAAGTTATTCCAGAAAAAGAGTTGAGGGAGTTTTGCGAGAAGAATGGCCCAAAAATCCTTCTCCTCGTCTTAGACGTTTGTGAGGGCTCATTACTTCCAGGTTTAATTGCTCAAAATAAAATCCCCTCAGGTATTATGGACCCGGATGGGATTGGACGCAGAGAAAATATGTTCTTATTACTTCCCGAGGTGATAGGACTTCAAGTTATCACTGTGCTTCAAAAAGCTGGCATACACTGTATTAAGGCAACGAACAGTTTTGAATGTCCAATTGCATCCGGAGAAGTGTATGCTGCTTATTTACCACCTCCCATTTAGTTTAATTATTCTAAAGTTACATCACTAATCCATTCTTCCACAATCTTCTCGCCTTCATTCTTATTCCCTCTTGCTCGGACAGCAACTGTCCCCTGTTCTTCCTCGCGTTTCCCAACAACTAACATATACGGAATCTTCATCTGCTCTGCTTTTCGAATACGATTCTGCATACTCTCGGCCTCGTTCCAATTTTCGGCGCGAATGCCAGCCACTTTCAATACAGAAAGTACTTTTTCTGCATACACATTTTGATCCTGAGAGATGGGAATAACCACGGCCTGAACTGGTGCGAGCCAATATGGAAACGCACCAGCATAGTGTTCAATCAAAATTCCCAAGAATCGATCTACCGATCCCAAAATTGCGACGTGCAACACTGCGGGACGTTCTTCTTTGCCCTCCTCGTTCGTGTACTTCATGTCGAAGTTTTCTGGTTGAATAAAATCAAGCTGTATCGTGGTGAGTTGCCACTCGCGGCCCAAAGCGTCTTTCACCATAACATCAATCTTTGGACCATAAAATGCGGCCTCTCCTTCGCCAACAAAGTACTCAACATTGCGTACTTTTGCAGCATCAATTAAGGCTTTTTCTGCGCGGTCCCAATTTTTTGCATCACCTAAATATTTATCTCGATTTTTTGCATCGCGAATAGAAATACGCGCTTTGTAATTTTTGAATCCAAAGGTTTCGTAAACATGAAACGTAAGGTCAATCACTTTTTGAATCTCTTGCGCAATCTCGGAATGACGCACAAACGCGTGCGTGTCATCTTGTGTGAGTGCGCGAACGCGCAACAATCCGTTTAGCTCACCGGCCTTTTCGTATCGATACACCGTTGCGTTTTCTGCTAAATAAAGCGGTAGCTCGCGATAACTTCTTGGTCGCGCATTATAAATTTGGAAATGATGCGGACAGTTCATCGGTTTAAGCACATATTCTTCATCGTCAATTTTCATTGGCTGGAACATCGCATCATATTTTTGCCAGTGCCCCGATTGTTTATACAGCTCGCTTTTAGCTACATGTGGTGTCCAGACAAACTGGAATCCGCGTTTCTCTTTTTCCACAATAAGCCAATTTTCCAGAAGACGTTTGAGGAGTGCTCCTTTTGGCATATATAACGGAAAGCCGGAACCAACAGATGGACTGATCAAGAAAAGTTCAAGCTCTTTCCCGAGTTTTCGATGATCGCGTTTTTTGGCTTCTTCTTGTTGAAATAAGTAGGCATCCAATTCTTCTTGTGTTTCCCACGCTGTTCCATAAATGCGTGTGAGCATCTTGTTTTTCTCGTCTCCGCGCCAGTACGCACCGGCGACCTTGAGCAATTTAAAGTGTTTCATCTCCTGATCTGGATGATCAACGTGGCCGCCTTTGCATAAATCTAAAAAATCCCCCAACGTATTTTCTGTAATTGTTTTCCCATCTTTTGCAAACTCCTTGATGAGCTCAACCTTATACTCGTTCCAGGCAAAGTCTCTTTCTGCTTGTTTTGGCGTCACTTCCCAGGATTTGAATGCTTTCCATGTTTTTACGATTTCCCGCATTTTCTGTTCAATCTTTGGAAAATCATCTTCGGAAATGACGCCGCCATTAAGATCAAAGTCCTGATAAAACCCGTTCTCGATTGATGGACCTATCGCATTTTTTGCTCCAGGCCAGAGGTCTCGTACTGCCGCGGCCACCAAATGCGAAAACGAATGACGCAAGTGGTCCAGATATTGCGGATCATTTTTGCTCAATGGTTGATTGCTCAAGTGTTTGTCGCTCATATACCCTCCAAGATACAAAAAAACCACTTCTCTTCAGGAGCTCGAGACTACTTCTCGGGCGGTTCCATCCTGACTTGGTGGCTTGATTCCCGTCATTCAGTGGCGGTGCTGGCTCTCTCCCCGATTGGTAGTCGGATTAGCGAGAACATTTACTTACACGAGAGTATAGCAGAATGATATAATAACCGCAATATGATAACCGTGATCAAGGTCTTCCGATATGTACAAGATACAACGGAAGCTTTTCTCCCAGAATTTTCTTCATAGTCGAAAACTTGTTTCACAACTCATCGGCAAGTCCTCTATTGGCAAAAATGATCTTGTTATTGAGATAGGGCCAGGAAAAGGTATTCTCACTGAACAATTGATTGAACACGCAGGGCACATTTTTGGCGTGGAGATCGATGCGCAATGGTGTACCTATTTGAGTTAAGTAAAGTTTCGTGTTGGTACAATTACTCTTTTAGGTTGTTATTTC
>CAYILC010000045.1:3994-7424 GCA_964364145.1 uncultured Pseudomonadales bacterium | reverse complement strand
CTGCGCGATACGCGTGACGCATTCCTCAACCTCGGCAGGCGAGTACAGCATAATATCGGCCAATTCATCAATCACAATCACGATGTATGGCATTGCTTGGAAACCAGAAATGTCATTGAAAGACTCAATATTGCGCGCCCCTACTTCAGCAAACACTTTGTATCGGCGTTCCATTTCTTTCGTGGTCCATTTGAGCGCAGAAACCACTTTATCTGGTTCAACAATCACTGGCGTTAAGAGGTGCGGAATATCGTTATATCCCGTTAACTCAACGCGTTTTGGATCCACAAGAATGAGTTTCAATTCATTTGGTGAGGCGCGGAACAACATTGAAGCAAGAAACGAGTTCACCGCCACAGATTTACCAGACCCCGTGGCTCCGGCAATTAATACGTGAGGCATTTTTGCAATGTCGGCTACAATAACCTCACCGGAAACATTAAGGCCAAGGCCCACTGCCAATTTAGATTTTGCTTTCTTCATAAGGTCATCGTTCATCACTCTAAACATGGTCACGATTTCCGGCGTACGATTAGGAATCTCGATACCAACAAGTGAGCGGCCCGGAATTGGAGCTTCGATACGAATTTGACCGGTAGGCGCGGCTAACGCTAACGCTAAGTCGTTGGCCAACGAAGTAATTTTAGACAATTTTGTTCCCGATGAAATTTGCAGAGCATACTGTGTAACAGCAGGACCTTGATTTACTTCGCGAACTTTTGCCTGAATGCCAAAAGAGTCCAATGTGCTTTCAATGGTACCGGCGCTCCACTTTACATCACCACGATCGGCATGACCGCGCGGCTTAGGATCCAGCAGAGATAACGAAGGATACTGCCAAACCTGTGTACTTGGAGATTGATTCACGAGAAGTTTATTTCCTATACCACTTGCGTCTTCCTGTTTGAATTGGTGGGTCTTTAATCCAGGTATCGATGATTGGGAAGATACCGAGGCAATCGCTTCCTTTCCTTTTATTTGATTTTGCTGATTCTGCATATTCTGTTGCCCTCCGCGAATCTTGAGCTCACTTTCCTCGAGCTGTTTTGACTGTCCAAATGGCAATTTCAACAACTGTTTTTCTTTGTCTTGTCTGATTGAACTGGAGTCAACGGCAATAATAGAACTAAACCAATGAAAAATTTCACGAATAGAGGTGTCGGTAAAGATTAACACAGATGCAACAGCTAAAGTAGAAAACAACAAATATGTACCCAACGGCAAAATAAGTGAACTAACGTTGCGGAAAAGATCGGTACCAAACGTACCCATTTCACCTAACGTTGTGAACGAAATCAACAAAAGCACTGAGCCCAAAAATACTTGAGGTTTCGCAAACGACCATTTCGCTCCGGTGAGTACAAGACCTGCAGAGAAAAACAAAAATGGAACGAGCAGTGCGGCCGGGCCAAACAAGTGGCGCAGGCTGTCATTTACGCCCTGCAATATCGAGCCCTGACCGGAAAATGAGAAAATGGTAAGTCCGCCCAATACAAAAAATGCGAGCGCACCAAGCGAATGCACCGTTTCTATACGGATCCTAAGTTTAAACGGCGATCTTTTTCGACCACGACGAGCCATGTACCCAGTCTACCACAGGTATCTTGAGAAAAACTAGGGGTTTATCCGTCATATTTTTTGCGATATCATGATCGAATGCATGATCAAATGAGTGAGATGAAAGAATTTACATCTATTGAAGCATTGAAACAACATAATGCAACTACCGATCAAGGTGCTATCGATAGAGTCACTATTACCAATGAAAAGGAGAAAAAAGAGAAAGTAATTCTCACGCAATATCCTTCAAGTAAAGAAGAGAAGAGGCCAATTGGTATCCGTTTAGCGTGGAAAAAACGATTTAATCCTGAAGACCTTCAACGCATGCGTGAAACGCTTGAAGATTCTCGTGTTCAAGAATACTTGACCGATCTCTCAGAAATTGACGAAGCTTCAGACCGTGATATTGAATCCTGGATGAGAAATGCCGATGAAGACTTTGATTATGGAGTCCTTATTCCTATTGCTCGATTTGAACAAGGTCTAAACATCACAGAAAAGCATGGAGAGTTTGTAGGATTTTCTTATTTATACCGCGAAGCTACAAAAGATAAACGACCCATTGCTCGGACAAAAAGACTACAGGAAGTGTTTCCTGATCTGGGTATTAATGAAGATACTGATGTTTTTAGCTTGAGTTTTGCAAAATATCCGCAGGCAGAAAAAGGGCTCATTGCAAATGGAGTACGTCAAACATTGATTCGACTCAGCGGTATGCAAGATTCTGTAGAAGCTGCGAAAAAGAAAACAAAGCCAATAGCAATAATTGCCTATGTTGAGGAATTAAATATTCCTTCGAAGAACTTATTAGAAGAGTGCGGATTCATTAAAGTTGGGAATATGCCATATGACAACACGAAAAAAGAACGAGAAAATCCGAGTGCAGTATATGTTCTGAATTGGAACACTCTTTTCCCATGGGAAAACGCGTCGGCATATCAGCCCGATGAAAAAAGCGGTAATCAACAACCTGCTCCACAGTTTGTCTACGGCAGGAATGTTTAGCTCTACACCTCCATAAACACCGGAACGATCAATGGTTTTCTCCCGATGACCTCTTCCAATCGTCGCGACAACTGCTTTTCGATCTTTTTTCGAATCTCTCCTTCGGCCAAGTCCTGATTCTCACGAACAACCGCCGCGGTTGTTTTTATAATCTCGTCGATCATTTCATCCGACTGCTTCATAAACACAAATCCGCGACTAGCCACAAAAATGTTACCAGTATCTAGTGCGCCTTTGTGTTTTGGAATGATGACCGTCACCATGCCTTCCTCGGCCATGGTTTTGCGATCAGCAAGCACGATCGTGCCAACATCGCCAACGCGAAGTCCATCAACCATGAGTTCCTTCAGCGAAAGCTTCTCGGCAAACTTTACATGTTGAGACTCAAACTCGATAACCTGACCAGAAACCGGAAGCAGAACATCGCTTGGCGCATAGTTTAAGCCACATGCAACTTTTTTGAACTGCACGCGATGGCGGTCGGTGCCGCCGATTGGCAACAAGTAGCGCGCTTTTACTAATGAAATCAACAACTGCTGTTCTACCAAACCGGCGTGACCGGAAACGTGAAGGCCAGGATCTACATCCGAGTACGCAACGTCTACGGTGTTGCGAGAGAGTTCATCAATAGTGCTGTACACATTTCCTTCATTGCCTGGAATTGGTTCTGTACTAAACACCACTTTGTCGGCTTTGGAGATAGAAATTAATGGATGCTCGCCAAACACCGC
This sequence comes from uncultured Pseudomonadales bacterium, assembly GCA_964364145.1. Classification (GTDB taxonomy): domain Bacteria; phylum Patescibacteriota; class Microgenomatia; order UBA1400; family UBA12028; genus CAYILC01. The sequence goes on along the minus strand of CAYILC010000045.1, from coordinate 4,128 downwards.
ACGTACTAGCGATGAACCGGGTTGACCTTGGCTTCCGGCGATAATAATGCACAGCTCGTTATCCGGATAATCCTGCATATTTTTTTTGTTGACGATGATACCTCGCGGGATACGCAAGATGCCGAGCTCTTCCG
>CAYILC010000045.1:0-3894 GCA_964364145.1 uncultured Pseudomonadales bacterium | reverse complement strand
TTTTTTTTGTTGACGATGATACCTCGCGGGATACGCAAGATGCCGAGCTCTTCCGAAACCTTGGTGTTTTTCTCGATTGACCGGCCGATGAACACCACCTTGCGTCCATGCTCTGCCGCCACATTAATCGCCAGCTGAACACGATGAATATTCGAGCTCATCAGCGTGACAAAAAACTTTCCTTGGCAGTCGCGAATTTCTCGTTCTAACGTCTCAAAAATGCTTGATTCTGATGGAGCCCAGACATCACGCTCCACGCGCAAACAGTCAACAAGCGCACACAACACGCCCTCCTGTCCTGCAATAGCGATCTTCCCAAAGTCCGAGACTTTTCCATCCACCGGACTCATGTCGAACTTAAAATCCGAACCGTGATAACAGATACCCTCGGGAGTTTTTATAACTAGATGTCTGGTGTCCGGGACGGAGTGGGTAACACGAATATTATCTACCTCAAAATAGCGCCCGAGTTTGAGCGGGCGACTCTCGTCATACACATTGACTTCGCGCTTATACTCGCCGTCCTCCATCCGCGCCATCGCGAATGCCGCGGTGAGCGGAGAGCCAAAGATCGGAAAGTCTACGTTGAGCATTGGCAGAACATACGGGAGCGCAGCGATATGATCATCGTGACCGTGTGTTAAACACATGCCGACAATTTTCGCCCCTTCTTGTAAGCGTTTTTGTATATACGAAACATCCGGAATCAACACATCAACCCCAAGCATATACTGCTCCGGAAATCCAATTCCGCAATCGACGAGTAAAATTTCGTCGTCATACTCATAGGCAAACATATTTTTGGTGACGTTGCCCATTCCACCGAGGGGGATAATACGCAGTTTTTTCATATACTCCTATTCCTGCAAACTAATATTTTTTAGATACTCATGGACTTCTTTTTGAGACACCTCAAAACCTTCCATAAATTCTACTTCTTCTGTGTAATCAATGTCGGTAAAGTATTCTAATTGAACTCGAAATAATTTTTCATTAAACTGAGTTCCAAAAAGTTCTACCGCTTTCTTGCATAATTCATTCAGATCAAATTGATGAAATAAAAAATAAAGATCAACATAATCTTTCCATTTTGCCCGATGACCAAGTGCAAATACTTTCATAGCCCCAAGTGTAAGCAAATCTGGTATATGAATAATTCCCTGAAAATCATCATCAAAGTGAAGGTTGTATGGAAAATGAAAAAACGTCATTTTTACTTGATTTATCAGAATAGTGAGTTCGCCTTCACCTTGAATAAACGTGTGTTCAATCTTCCATTTCTTCATCTTCATAATAGTCGACCGAATGTTTTGAATATTAAACGACGTAGAACGAAAAAGATCGAAGTCGATTGATCGGCGATGACCAAGATGGAGAGCAATCGCCGTTCCTCCGACCAAACCAAAATCATCACTGAATTGTTTTACCAAAGGCAAAAGTTCTTGTTGTTTGCTAGAAAGAATATTAGTGTGCATATTTGTTAAAGTAATTCTTAAAGTAGGATTCGACTTCAGGCAAATAGTTAGAACGAGTTCGCTTTATACTTTGTGTAAATATTTGTGCAGTTTCTTTGATACCTTTTATCTGAATGAATTCTTTAACATCACTCCAATTCCCGTAATTTAACACATGTTCAAGGACAGATGCGTCGGAGAGTTTTTTAGGATCTTTTACATACCAGGCGAGGTACGGTTTTTGTATGATAATATCCTGAATTTTCATATCCGTATTTTACCTTAAAACAGTGTCTCATGCACAGTTGTTTCAAACTCAATCTCTGCTTTTTTGGACTTTGCATACGCCAAAATCTTTTGAACTTTTTTAAAGTCCGCGATGAACATATCCATCACTTTTCCTTGTCGAAGCGCGGCGGCGGGGTGATAGAACGGCAGTACAAATCGCATTTTTCCTTGGAACTTCACTTTGTGTAAACGCCCATGAATCATACTAATTTTGACATCGGGAATAAACTTGCCCATGCTAAAACGCCCTAAAGTCACAATAAGTTTTGGATCCAGTATCTCAATTTCACGATCTAGGTACGGCGCAAACGCCGCGATCTCTTCCGGCAATGGATCACGATTATCCGGCGGCCGACACTTCACCACATTGCTAATGTAGACCTCTTTGCGTGGGATACCGATTGCCTCTAGTTGTTTATCCACCAACTTGCCAGCCAAACCAACAAACGGCCGTCGCAACAGAGCCTCGTTGCGACCAGCGGCCTCACCAATAAACATAATTTCAGCATTTGGGTTACCCTCGCCAGGAACGGTGTCTTTTGCGGAAGAAACGAGCGGGAGTTTTTTGTAGTCTGCTTCGAGTTGCTGGCAAACTTCTCTTAACTTGTCTGCATTAGTCATATTTAACCTTTTGTAATTCCATTTTCCTGCGTTGAATTCTTTCTTCAAGATTGGCTTCCCACTGATCAAAGGCCTTTTTCATTACTTCGCCTGCCACCATCTTTCCACCAAAACGATAGTTTATCCACCACTGGATTTCAGAAATTAGATTTCCTTCACATGACCTATATGCTAAAAAATAATCATCTGCTGATGGAGTTTCTGGAGCTGTAAGTATTTCAACGAGATTTTTCTTTTCTAGATTACTATTAATAATATCAGGATCATATAATCCAAGTTCACAACTCAACTGCTGTTTTCCATGATTCTGTTCCCAGTAAAGAGTGATCATTATATATCCATTATTTGCACCTAAATTTTGTGCTGCAAAAAAATGTTGTAATTCGTGGCTACCTGCATTTTCCAAAGGAAGTGGTTTTCCAGTATCCCGATCAACCAATGTCATGTTTAAAAGCCTTGGATCAAAGAAAAACATCATCTCTTTATCTACTGTCACGTTCCCATCATCTTTTGCAAGTATTGTCAAAAATTCATCAAACATAGCTTTTTCAATGAATGGAATGACATGAGAGGCATCTCTAACTCTCACCACGATCCTGTTTTTTGCTGTGCCTTTGGCGAATAAACCTTCAGGTTGTTTTAGCGCAAATTCTATGGCTTCACGTACCCTGGACTGTATCAAAGGACCAAGTTTTTCAGGAATAAGAGATCTGTCTTTCTTTAACCTTCTACGAACAAACTTCATCCGTACTTTATCCAGATAGTCAATATTCCGCCAAGTTTCTTGTGTATATTGTCCCAAGGGCTCTCTTACATTCATATCTTAATACTGGGGCAGATAGTCCTTTATATTTGTTTGCGTTAACTCCACTTTTTGTATCGATCCTTCAACAATCTGCCGCGCCACTTTACGAGCAACACCTTTAATAGTGCGCTGTAGCGTACGAATACCCGCATCAAATCCAAGCGGGCGAACAATTAATGGCCAAATGTCGTCGGCAATTGTTAAATGTGTAGTATCTAAACCGGCTTCTTTCATTGCTTGTGGCAATAAATAATTTCGGCCGATCTCGATTTTTTCTTTGTCTGTATATGAGGGCATTTCGATTACCTCTAACCGATCAAACACCGCGGTCGCGATTTTCTCGGTATTGTTACAGGTTGCCAGAAAAATTGCCTCGCTTAAATTGAAAGGATAGTCAATATAGTTATCTTTAAACCCGCTGTTTTGTTCTGGATCCAATAACTCAACCAGCACGCCCATAATCTCGCCACGAGCTTCATCGGCAACACGGTCGATTTCATCGAGGAGGATGACGGGATTACGAACACCCGCTTGGCGTAAAGACTTAATAATATCGCCTGGCTCTGATTCCAAATGAAGGCGCGACTGACCACGCAGATCCTTTGCAGAACCCATACCGCCAAATGGGATACGGACAATTTTTCTCCCAAGCGCTACCGCCAATGAAAACGCAAAGTTCGTTTTACCAGTACCAACCAAAACGTGTAAAAGTAACACTGGGGCGTG
>CAYILC010000044.1:0-7467 GCA_964364145.1 uncultured Pseudomonadales bacterium | reverse complement strand
GGGTGCCTGACCGGTCTCGAACCGGCGACCTCATCCTTCACAGGGACGCGCTCTAAACCAACTGAGCTACAGGCACCAACACTCAAGATACAAGGCATATTGTACCATGCCTCTTGCCTTGTGAACCGCATCTGCTACCATAAACCTATGCTGTTTTTTCGTCGCAGAAAAGCACACACTAGACTTAGGCATTTATTTGAATCGCTCATGGTGGGAACTGCGTTGATACTTTTTTGGCGAGGCGCGTGGGGATTGCTCGATGTATATCTTTTTCCAGATAATCAGATGTTAAGTTCTGCCGTTTCAGTTGGACTGGGATTGTTTATCCTGTTTATTGATGATTTTGAATTAAACGAAATCAATAATCGACATTAGCGCGTAATTTTCTATCGCTCATTTTTCCTTGACATAAAGCTTCCAATTGGTGTTTTGTAATCGATCTGTAAGATATGTGCAGTATGCTGTCGAGATGTGGGTCTGCTCCTGGTTGGGTGACCTATCTTGAGAAGACTGGTCAACGGGTTCGATTCCCGTCAGATCCACTGCCTACAAAGCACGTGATGAATGACCTCTGAGTCATCCACACCAAGTTTTCAGTAATTGACCTAAACAAAAAATTGATGTATAAATACAATATTCTCAAGGTAGGTCACTATTCCCACCAGGGGATGGTCAGGGAAAACACAGGTCATACCTGTGTTTTTTGTTTTCTGCTTGTCTCACAATTTTGAAAGAACGTTAATTGTTCAACCCTTTTTTTGCACGAGACTGTGCTTCGGCGGTAAGCCAGCGCTTGCGTAGCCTCAATGTAGACGGTACAACCTCTAACAACTCATCCTCATTCAAAAAATCCAAACATTGTTCAAGTGAGAAACGGACCGGAGGTGTTAATTTTACCATCATGTCTTTGTTTGCACTACGAACATTGGTGCTCGGCTTAATCTTGTTCACGTTCACGGCCATGTCTTGTTCACGTGAGTTTAAACCCACAATCATACCTTGATACGTCGCTTCATTAGAGCCAATAAATAAAACGCCGCGATCTTGTGCGTTCTCAAGCCCAAAGCTCGCACTCATACCAGGCTCGGAAGCGGTTAACGCGCCATTGCGCTGGCGGTTGAACTCTGCAATCATTGGTCTGTACTCAATAAACATCGCACTCATTTGCAATGTTCCACGAGTATCGGTGAGCAATGCGGTGCGTGCGCCCAATAGGTTACGCTCAGAAATTTCCAACACAATACGGGTATCGCCACGACCATTTGGCGTCATCTCCTTGACAATAGCGCGACGGCGGCCAAACTCGCCGGTCACTGTTCCAACAAACTCGTCCGGAATATCAATGGTTACTTCGTCAAACGGTTCACACGTTTTCCCATCAATCTCTTTCAAAATAACCTGGGGTTTTGAAACCTCCATCTCGTATCCTTCGCGACGCATCGTTTCGATGAGCACAGCCAAATGGAGTTCGCCGCGGCCAGACACCACAAAACCCACCCCGCCAAGTTGTTCGTCAATTTTCAACCCAAGATTCGTTTCTTTTTCTTCCAATAATCGCTCGCTAATTTGGCGGCTTGTTACATATTTACCCTCACGTCCGGCCAATGGGGAAGTGTTTGGACCAATTGTGATTTTCAATGTTGGCTCGGTGACGTGAATGGTTGGCAGGGCTTCCTGTGCCGATGGAGAAGTGAGCGTAAACCCAATGCTCAATTCTTTGATACCGGCAATCGCAACAATGTCGCCGCTCACGGCCTCGGTCACCGGAATTTTTTCCAAACCTTTACTCACAAATAATTTTTCAATACGGCTATTGCCAACAACACCCTCGGGCTTCACCAACGATACGATGTCTCCAACATGAATGATTCCGCGCTGAATACGGCCAATACAGAGTTTGCCCAAATACGCGTTGCGCTCTAAGGTTGAGATCAATAATTGAAATGGCGCAGTATCATCTGCGCGGGAAGAGGAAACTGTAGTTAAAATCTTCTCAAAAAGTGGTTGTAAATCACCTGGTTTTGCAATTTCTTCTGCAGTTGGCAAATGATCCCACGCTTTTCCATCGCGGCCGATAGCATACATCACCTCAAACTTTAAATGTGATTCGTCTTGTGCGACGTTCAAAAATACATCCTCAATCATCGACAATGTTTTTTCCGGCTCGGCAAGTTTTTTATCGATTTTATTGACCACAACAATGATTTTAAGCCCGTTCTCAATCGCTTTTTGCAGAACAAACTTGGTTTGCGGTAGCGGACCTTCGGCCGCATCCACACATAAAATGGCGCCATCGGCCATGTTTAACACGCGCTCCACCTCGCCGCCAAAGTCTGCGTGGCCTGGGGTGTCGATAATATTAATCTTGGTATCACCGTATAGAACCGCGGTGTTTTTGGCCAAGATCGTAATACCCTTTTCGCGTTCAAGATCGTTACTGTCCAGGATCGTGGTTTGGGTCATTTCCGCCTGATTGTCGCGGAAGGTATGCGTCTGTTTGAGCATGGCATCCACTAGAGTGGTCTTACCGTGGTCAACGTGCGCGATGATAGCGATGTTGCGAATATCCATAGTTCTTTCTTTCAACCGTCTTGAATCGTCAATTTTGAGATTGGGCGGCACGGAATTAAATTCAGATTAAGCAGCTTAATTACCAGGAAAGAAGTGTATCAAATTCTTGCTGGTTTTTCAAGACAAAATAGATTCGTATCGATGCTCTAAAAGATATGAATCGTTTCAAAATTCATCAATCCTCCCCCAATTCCTCTTCGCTCAAATGATCTGGGTCAAGGGCAGGAAGTCCAGACCCCGATCCAATATCCCACTCTGGAAATTCCTGCTCAGTGTGTTGAATTTCTTTCTCAAAAATCCTGGGATCGTTTGATGGAGAATCGTCTGCTACTGATCCTCCTTTCATTGTTGGTCCATCCGCTTCATCATATTCATCTTCAGAATCATCATCTTCGGCTTCCTCTAAGCCATCATCGCCTTCTTCCACTGAGCTAACATGTTCCCTCTCATCCTGTGCAAGCCGCAAACCTGCTATAAAACTGTCCCGGTCTTCCACATACAAACCAACTTCTCCTTCAGGGGGTGTTTGTCCAAATTCCATGAGCGTCTGGAGATCAATATGACCTTCTCTTGCCAACTGAGAAAATAGTTGAGGATCATCAGCTTTCAATGCTTCCAAGTGATCCATAACTAAAGCTCTCTCTTCATCAGTAAGTACTCTGGGGTGAACATCAATCTCACCTCTAGGTGTATACCGAAACATCCCTCTATATCCGTCGGGGATAACTATTGGAACCCCTCGATGTGAAATCGAGGGAACATGGGAATCTCCAGATTTTAGTGCTGCAGTTTTGGGTGTCTGATGATAACGACTTGTTCTTTCTGCTACTATCTGATGACCAGCATTCGTTACTGCTAAAGTGGTTGATTCCTCGGATAGAACTTCTACCCATTCATTATCGCCATAGTTCGATCCTTCTTTAATTTGTGGTTTAGATGTTGATGCCTTTTGTCCCCTCCTTGCTTTTTGTCTTTGAAATCCTCTCACTCTCTCTAAACACCAATCGTTATACCATTCTCTTATTAAATAACTCACTACGCCAATAAATGCGAGAGTAAAAGCTCCTTGAATTACATAGTCAAACGGGATTCCTACACCTGTTTTTTGATCTACCGAGGGGCTAATTTCAGGTTGAGCTACAACTCCAGGAAGAGATATCGTTGGAGGTTCAGATATTTCGGCAAATTGAATAGAAGGGTCTACAGCATTTTCACCATCTGGAATCCTACCCTCATGTATTGAGATTTGTTTTGCTTTCGTCCACAATGTCAAACATTCTTGTGGAAGTCTGATGATCCAATTGTGAAAAGCAAATACCCACTTCTGAACTGTTTCGTCAAATCGGAGGATTTCGCGATTCTTTTCTGTAATTGACGTCGAACAAGCATTTCTTCCATTTGCTGATCCATCGGTTAATCCATTGTCCGCTGCAGTATTTGCGACATCGGATGGTCCTAAACCTGGCCAATCAGTAGCTGACAAATTTGGATCGTCCATTTGTTCACCAGCAAATACCACTGTATTTCCAAACTCATCATGACCATCCCACAGGATCATATAATCTGCAACAATTCTGAAATGGGTATTTTCTGCCAATACAACACCAGCATGCATAAGAACAAAGGAGATTACTGATAATGTTTTGAGAGCGCTTATTGGTAGTCTTGGTTTTCTTAATATACTCTTAGGTTCAACTTGTAAGGGAATAGGATCTTTTGGCATAATTACCATAGAATGTCCCATACAAGAACCAGTATTGGGGGAATTGAAGGTCACACGATTGGCTGATAGACTATGTTTAAGAAAATCTGTATAGGATAATTGACTCTTCAATGCATCTAGGACTTGTTGAGTCGCCGCCATACGATTCTCTAATGCCATTCGTTTTCTAGGTTGTTGAGTGATTCTGAGTCGTTGTTGCAAAAAGGCTATTTTCCTCTCTGCACCAAAACTCCTTTCTTTCATAAACATGCCCTATAATATACTATTTCGGAGGATTATTGTAAATACCAGACGATTGGTGTATCATCGGCCACTATGATTACTCAACGGGAACAATGTTCTCCCAGAAAAAGAAGAGACTTGTTGATAGGGCTGAGATCTTGGTTTAGGATGAGATGGGTGTTTGTTCTGCTTATATCAATTCATAGTGGCACTATACTCAATTCAGTTCTGGCAAAAGGTGTTCCAGAACCAACGCCTCCACCTGCTCCTGCGCCCTTTGATGATACATTTACAGTTCGATGTTTTGATGATCCAACGGATACATCTAATCCTGTATGTGGTATGTGGGTGAATTCCCCAGCAGTCTTAGACATTGATATAAATTCTGGAGACGCGGCCAATCATTTAGCAGAAAAAAGTCACACGATAGGACTCGATATTGCATCACGACGATCCTGTGTACTTGAGCTAGAAAAAGCAAATCCGGAAGTGTTTATTGGTGAGTCAGATGATCAGCCATCTGCGTTTGAACAAGGAAAAATTTATGCTCCTTTCATCGTTCCTCCGGGTTGCATGGCATACCCATTAGGAATAACTATTGTGAACACTAACGAAGTTCCACCTGACGAACTTCAATCGATATGGATTGCATTATCATGCGGGCTCCTTCTTGCAGGTACGACTTTTGGGGTTATACTTTTGTTAAGAAAGCGCCTTCCTTATTCAAATTCTGAATCAACTCCTGCGCAATCCCAAGCGTCAACACGTTCAACTCCAGATGTCGGAGATCCATCCCACCCGCAATCCGCACCCACAGAGAGTAATCCTAGTAGGCCTGTCGTTGATCTACGATATACCAATTCAGATACAGGTCCAGATCACGCAGAAGCTGTTCTAGCCTCTCTCCGTGTACCTGCAAGAGTAGAGAGTGTAAGTGAAAAGCCTGGAGGAAGGGTTCTTGTGAAGCTTGCTCCCGGTCCAAGAGATAAGAGTAGTAAGATTCAAGATCTAAAAGATCCTAGTAGTACGCTAGGCAGAAATACCAGAGCAAACATTGCGAGATATACTGGTGTGGATAATGATAAGGTTGACATAGAGTAAAACCAGAACAGATAACATGTATCCGTCTCGGATGTATTGTGAAATTAGGAAGGCTTATAAGGAGTAGTCTTCATTGATACTAGAAATTCTGGAAATGTATTGTTAATAACTGTAAGCGCCTCAGGAACAGGACGACCATTAACATCTAATCGTACGTTGCTTCTATCCATCGCTTCAATATTTTTAGATCTTTATCCATTTTTCTCCTCTGCTTATGTCAAAATAATATTGATGGTGCGTCCAGCAGGATTCGAACCTGCGACCACCTGCTTAGAAGGCAGGTGCTCTATCCAACTGAGCTATGGACGCAACAGGTGTATTGTATCTTGAAGGACTGGAAAAACCAAGGAAGCATTACCTCATAAATAATCTCACCGCCTCTACCAACCCCCACACCGCAAGACCCACAAAAGCAAGACTGCCGAAAAACGAGATCACCGGATGTTTGACCACTTTTATCGTGCGACTCGGAGACAAGAACAAAAACACATTCAAGATCATATGCCCCAAAAACACGCCAACGCCAAATCCAAACACATTGACAATGTTAAACAACGGAATATATCCGGCAAAATCATCAAGACCTAAAATAAAGGGGATCGTAAACGACAAAAAGAGGAGTGTTCGATAGCCTTTTTTCTGGTCATCACGTATCGACAACTTAGGAACAAGCTTGTTTAACACCGGTGCAACAGCGCGATTCACCAAAGACAACAATCGTTCAAACCATACCTCGATACCCCAAAAACTCACCTTGTACTTTCCCTGTTCGTCCTTCACGTGCTCCAAACCCTCTTCTGCCAAACGGAACAGTACCAGTGCCGCAACAAAAATCATGAGCACCATCAGCACACGCACCTCACGGAACAGATCCCAAAGCACCAAGATTGCCAAGGTGCCAAGCGCATTTCCTACGGCAGTTCCAATCTCGATCATCACGCGATTCTTCCAACCAGGATACTTTGCCATAAGCCTACCAATGTAGATCGCAAAATCGATAGATGTTTTGAGGTAAATCGTGAGACCAATCAAGATGTCACTCCAGCGAAGGTGCAAAACAATATGTTCGCGCGAGATGACGGCGCGATTGAGGAGGAGGATTTCGATATAGAGCAAAATTGAAACCACAAAAAACACGACTCCTGTGAGGATGAGTGGAAGGATTTGATCGGGGAAAAGACGAGTTTTTTTCATAAAGAAGCCTTGGTAAAAACGATCACTTTCTATAGACTTCGTCGTGAGTTCCAATATCAACAAAATACGCTGTTTCCTTACTCATGAGTGTAAAGACCATTCTTATCGACAGAGTAATCGATAAGCTCCACATATGATCTAAAGAGCCCGAAAGTTTATGGAGCTTTAGTGATGGATGTTTGGGATTTGATTCAAACAAAACGATTTGTCTTTGTATTTTTTCAGCTAATTTTCTATCTTTCTTATGGATCTGGGAAATCGTCTTTTGGACAAATGGAGAAAATTTAGCTTTCATGTAGTTGCCTAAAAAAATCTGATGCATCCACTGCTTTATGCATTTGTTTCAACGCTTTGCGCGTTCTCTTTTCAGAATTTTGAGACATTTGAAATGTGGGATATTCTACGTCTTCCACTTCTTTAATAATCAGGTGCTTCACGAGTTGTGTTACAGGAACACCTACTCGAGCTGCTTTTGATGCCAAAAGTTCACTTAATTGGTGTGAAAGACTAATTTTAAGTTGTATCTGTGTTGTGTTCATATGTATATTTAATACCTATATTATACCTATTTTTACTTATTAGTCAATAGATTTTTCTTTTTGAGCGGGTAAGGGGAATCGGACCCCTGTATACAGTTTGGAAAACTGTCGCTCTAC
>CAYILC010000043.1:0-7562 GCA_964364145.1 uncultured Pseudomonadales bacterium | reverse complement strand
AAATATGACCGGCGTTGATCCAGCGCTTAGGAAATACTTATCAATCCCTCGTTTTGTCTGTCAAGCCTCGACTGTCTCATTTACGAGTCAAAGTGAATCCGCAACGCGCGACTTTGGTTTTTGGAAAGTGTATGACAGTTGGTTCCAGGTTATCGGCGGAAGCATTCGCGCGGAAGGAATCAATACTCCGGCTATCCAGTCGCACATTCCACCAACATGCACCACCGCAAGCTCATGCGTCCCATTCCTCCTTCGAAAAAATCTTGCGGGTACTGCCGAGTCTGCGGGGTACGCAGTTACTGGTCATGAAGGATCATCCACAGGAACAATAGTAACGGCATACAGCGGCGGCGATCTATCTAAACTAAACGAGGATAACCACCAAGTAACCGCTTCATCCAAACGACGACAGTTCAAGGAGAATTATGACTACTTCATCAACAAGATCTACTCGATGGGAACCTCTCCACAGTCCGACTATACACAAGCACAACGAGATGATCTGCAAAAGCCGTCGCAGTCCCCCATCAATACCGGCCGCCAAGCGTACTACGCAAACGGCAACGCCACCATCCAATCCGCGTGGTCGGTTGCTGGTGATGAATCGATTGTCGTGTTTGTAAACGGCTCACTCACCATCAAAAACACCGTCACGGTTGCCCCCGGTGGATTTGTCGCCTTCATCGTTAGCGGTGATATCACCATTGATCCAAGCGTGGGAACCGCGGACTATGCGTCTACTACTCCGCAAGTGGAAGGACTGTACATTGCCGATGGAATTTTTACCGTTGACTCTCTCGCAGTTGGTACTACCAAAACGCACGACAAAAAGTTTGTGGGCGCGGGAACATTTGTTGGCTGGAACGGTGTGAGTTTGGAGCGCGACTATCAAGACACGGCATCACCAGATCTGGGAATAAAAAACAATACCGTACCGTCAGAGGTATTTGTTGCGCGTCCGGATTTGCTGTTGGCCGCTCCATCAAAGATCATGCGCCCGTTGTACAATTGGGAGGAGGTGGCTCCATGAGAATTTTTCAAAATCTTCGCCAGTTTGGTGGGAACATGTTCAAGAATAAAGTTGTTTTGATTGGCGGCGTTCTGGTTTTGCTTGCCGGCATCGCACTTTTTATTATTCAACTGCAGAAGAACTACATACTTACTCCAGTAATGAACACAGGTGTAGAAGACCAAAATGCACTTCGCACATTGCCAAGATCGAAACAAGATGGCTTGCCTCCAACGTATGCCGACGCCCCTGGCGCTTCTACTTCCGCAGGCATCATCCCCGGTAAGTTTCCAGAAGATCCTACGGCACTGGAAAAATCCATTCCGATTGAGGTGACAGGATTAATGACGGGTCTTCCAAAGACACGAGGAACAACACAAGACGAGAACTATGCCTACATGATTCCGGAGTCTGGAGCATACAAAGGTAAAGAGCTTACTCTCCTGTTGATTATGGTACGAAAGAAAGACGGGGATGGCGGGCGCCGCGTGCATCAACTTCTTGGAAAACGTGTGCGAGTGAAGGGTGAGATTTATAGACAGTATATTGACCCTAAAAAGCCTACACAAATTCAACGTGTGGTGTGGGTAAGTGAGGTGGAAAGTGTGGTTGTGGAAAAGAAGTGAGATTAGTGTAAATAATTCAATCCCATTTCAGTAATCGTATAACGACTACCCTTTCTTTTTCCCGCTTGAGTGAGCAATCCTATCTCTAATAATTTTTGAAGCGCCTTATACACTCCCCGCTGACTTAAATTCAACGCAGTCAAATAATCTGCCATTTGAGCAGTTCCTTTCTTAGCGGTAATCCTCAAAAGAGCATGTTGTGTGTTTGTTAAAGAAATACCACTCAATACCTTTTGCGTTTCTAAGAATTGGTTAATACGACTTTGAGCTCGCTCAGCTTCTACCAGAAAAGCAGTTGAGAAATATTCCAGCCAGGCAGTTAAATCAGGATTGCCTTCCGAATTTCTATGAGTATCAGCAGTACTCAAAGCAGCATAATACTTTTGGCGTTCACGATTGTAATAGCTCTCAAGCGCAAATGATCCGGTGATGTCATATCCATTTTTCATTAAGTACAGCGTGATTAGCGCTCGAGTAGTTCTCCCATTTCCATCACGGAAAGGATGAATGGCTACAAGTTGATAATGAGCAATGCCGGCATAAACAATGAATGATAAATCTTGAGGAACGGGTTGGTTAAGCCATACCACAAAATCAGCCATGAGGTGAGGCACTTGCCAAGATTCGGGAGGCAGATAACTGCCAACTTGAACTTGTCCGAGACGATATTTCCCCGCAATTTCATCGTCTATCCCAGAAAGAAGATTTTTATGCAGTTCAAGAATAGTGTGTTGAGTAAATTTCTCTGCATGATGAGCAATCGTGCGAATATGTTCTAAAATGTGATAGTAGTTTTTGGCTTCACGAATGTCTTTTTCTATCGCATGAATTTTTTCTCCTCGGATAACTTTTGTCACCTGTTCTTGGGTTAACGTATTTCCCTCGATTGCCGTGGAAGCATGAACGGTTTCCGCAGCAATCTTTTCGATATATTCTTGTCGATAGGAAGCGGGTAACTGCACAGCTTTGAGGTAGCCAAATACCCGACCAATTTCTTCAATGTTCTTGAGGATTACAGGGGTAATTGTGAAGTAGGGAGTATACATATGAGTACTGATATAGTACTGATATAGTACTGATATGTCAAGCCCATTTTTATGGTCAATTTCCCTCTCGATCTTGCCAAAAAAATCTGTGTATAATGAGTTCATGAATATCTTTCAGCATTTTTTTGTGTCTCGCATCCAATTTTCTCCTCGTTCTGCCCAATCTGGCCAGGTCGCACTCATCATTCTCCTTATTATGGTTGTGGTGTTAACGGTTGGTGTTTCGATTGCTTCACGCACAGTGATGGACGTCTCCCTCTCACGCCAGGAAGAACAAGGTGGGCGCGTGTATCAGGCGGCAGAAAGTGGTATTGAGTCGGCTCTTTCACAAGATTTAACGCAAGACTCTTTGTATACCAATGACGCATTTTCCGGCAGTGTGACCACCATCAGCGATATTAATGTTGATTACACAGTAGCGCGTATAAAAACATTAGAAACTCGAGTTGATGAAGGGTCTTCTGTAGGTGTGAATGTGACTGGTGTGGCTAACGGAGCCCAACTTCAGATTAACTGGGGCAAAGGCCGCGACTGTACCAATGCGGATCCATCGCAAAATGTTTCTTCTGTTCTTATTCATGTGATCAAAAACACCGGCGGGGTTGTGACGCAACGAAACTATGGTTACGCGGGATGTACATACACCAATGGCTACCCTATCGCGCTCTCCGGAACCAATGGATACGCGAGCAGAGTATTGTTAACGATGGAAACTGGTGATACCTTGATTCGCATCATTCCCCTATTCAACGACTCTGCAATCCAAGTTGACGGTGTGGGATGGACACTGCCGACGCAGTATTACACCATCACTTCACAGGCGAAGAATCAACTTGGCAACGAAACAAAAGCAATCCAGGTTGCCCGCACATTGCCGGCTTATCCATCGGTGATGGACTATGTGCTGTATTCCGGAACGACGATCGTGAAGTAGGCCAAGTATTCTATCCGTTTGTTCCGAGTCTACCCATATGGTTTCTTTGATTGATCTGAGACAACAGCGCTGAGAGATTGTCGTTTCTTTTCGTATATGTGTGTTTGTGTCTCTAAAATTTCGTGATGTAACAAATGTCGATCAACTTTTTTTGTATACAGGTCGAGACGATCTGAGACATTTTCGAGTCTATCTTCAATGCCTCCAAGACGCAATTTCACAACAGTGAGCGTTGTTTTTATCGGATTGAGATGGTGATTAAGCTTGTTGTCTATCATATCCTCAATCGCGGGAAGATAGTGTTGCTTCATAGCATCATCGAGCAGAAGTGGAAATTGCTTTCTTAAGATTCTCGTGAAGAACTCTTCAAGCTCCTGTAGTGTAATTTCGGAAACTTTTGTCGTCGGGGTCATGCGTCCTCCTTGAAAAATAATGAGTATTTGTCATCCGTTAGGTGGGACGCAGCGTCGAAATAAAAAATCGTGCTGTGACGGATGGATCACTATTCAACATCGCATAATAGATGATGTCAATAACCACTTAACAACCCCATTCTTGAACCCCTGCCCTTCCTCGTGCATAATGAGAATGCATTCATGAAATACTAGTTGGAGACTGCCCATGGGTTCTGTTGTTGGTCTTGATATCGGGACATATACAATCAAAGCCATTGAGTTGAAAAAAACTGGCAAAACATTTCGCGTGGTTCGCGCAGCCATGATTCCCAACGAAGTGGGTCGCGTGCTTCCCGTCGATCCGGCCGAGCGTGAAAAACTGATGGCTCTGGTGAAAAAATTATTTGCCGAGTTTCATTTCCCCACTACCAACGTTCGGGTAGGGTTGCCGGAGTCCATGGTCTCCACAAAAATTGTGACGATGCCGCCGTTATCTGACGCGGAACTTGCTTCGGCAGTGGTGTGGCAGGCCGAGCAGTACATCCCGATTCCTGCGCAAAACTTACAACTCGAGTACCAAGTGCTGTATCGACCGGACAAAAAAAATGTTTCTGAACAGATGCGCGTCCTGCTTGTTGGAATGATGAAGCAAACATTAGAGCAGTACAGCACCATGTTGTTGGAGTGTGGTCTTGAATTAACAGGAATGGAAACGAATATGTTGGGGTTGTATCGGGCAGTTGGGCTTGAACGAAATTTACCCACCACGCTTGTTGTACATTTTGGCGCTTCCACAACAGAGATGTTTGTGGTGCACAATGGTGAGTTGGCATTTGTATATGCCTATCCAAACGGGGGCACCGTGCTGTCGCGCGCGCTGGAGCGCGCGCTTGGCCTTGACCCTTCGCAAGCAGAGGCCTACAAACGAACATATGGCCTCGACCCCTCTCAACTGGAAGGAAAAGTGCGAGGAGCACTGCAACCTGTCTTTACCCTCTTTGTCACCGAGATGCAAAAAGCATTGCAGTACTTTTCTGGCTCACACCAAGGCGCGCAAACAAAACGTGTTTTGCTATCTGGTGGATCGGCGGCATTACCAAATGTTGTTCCCACCATTGCCGAGTCTTTGCCGTTGGAGATCACATTATTTTCTCCATTCTCCACATTGACTATAGAAAAAGGCGTTGAAATCAATCCTTTAGACATGTCCGCGTATGGCGTTGCTGGTGGACTTGCGATGGGGAGCGAGGCATGACAGGATCTATTTTTCCTCAAACCCTCTATGCCTCACAACGAAAGCGAGCGGAACAATGAGTTCAATAAACTTTTTACGTCAACAGCGAGGTGCGGTGGATCTGCAGACGCGCAAAGACAAACGCATCGTCCGCTATACCACTTCTATTCTTGGCATGTTTTTAGCGGTTGTGGTTGGAATAGTGGTTATTCGTCTGATCTTTGAGTTTCAACGCAAAGCAATTTCCAATTCACTAGACCAAACGCGAAAAAGTATCACAAAATTTTCAAAAATTGAGCAAAACTATATTATTTTTGCAAAAAAAGTCCAACTGATGAATGATCTGGACCTACAGCGTGAGACAAAACGCCAAGCAGTGCAGTTTTTTTATGCATTAATTCCTCCGGAAGACGTGATTCAGCAAGTTCAACTTGACGCAACACAATCGCGCATAACGTTTCAAATTGTGTCACCGGATGTTTTCCGTATGCTCGAGTTGTTAAAGATTGTTCGAGAAAAGATTGCTGGTGATGTTGGGTACACCTTTCAAGTTACGGGTCTGACTCGTAAGGCGGATGCCACGTATGTGATTAGCGGTTCGTTGGGATACAACTCTTTGGTTGCAAAAGGAGACCAATGATCGCCGGAGCCCAAATCAATCCCAAGGATCTCTCGCTCGAACAACTTATTCGCAGGCGTCGCTATCTTCTTCTCGCCATACTAAGTTGGGTAGTCATGGTGATGCTCACGTTTTCTGTGCTTATCCCGCAGTTTCAACAAATTTCGTATACTCGCTTACGACTGAACACTGAACAGCAGACGTTCAATCAAGTGAATAATAAATTGAAGTTTCTTTCTTCATTTGATGTGAATTCTTTTCAACAGCAAGAAATGAATCTCAACCTCATCTTGCCGTCTACAAAGCCATTTTTACAACTCCTGCACTCGCTCAAACAACTCGCAGTCGAGCAAGATGTTCTATTTAGCGGGTTGGACTGGAATGTTGGATTGGTGGCCTCGGAATCTGCAGTTCCCGTCCCCTTATCAGCACCGCAAACTTCTGCTAAGGCCGGTACTGTTGGCGCAACAGAAGCACTATTAAAAATGCCGTTGCAACTCAAAGTTTTGGGAACGACAGAAAAGTTGAATACATACTTTAATGAGTTGACAAAAATGGCCCCTGTTGTGGAGATTGATACGGTGGATTTGGCGCCTCGATTTCAGATTAAAGAGGGTTTGTACGAAGCCTCGCTCAAACTTTCGGCATATTATGCCCCGCTCTTTTCTCTGCGCGGCGCGGTGACTGGTGATAAACCACTGCCCCAACTTACGAAAGACGAGAATGAGTATATTGGAAAGTTAAGTAACTATCGTATTTATGTTGAAAACGCTACGGGAGGTGGAGCAACTCCTTCCGCGCAACGGGCGAATCCGTTTTCGTTGTAGGACCGATGTATTCACACTCTAAGACAGAGTATTTTTCCCGCATAGTGCGAGCATATTCCCAATCAACATCCCCGCTTGTTTTGCTAACACCTTACCCAACTTTTGCTGAACAATTTCCCCGAAAGGCTGATGCGCCAACTCAACCTCCAGCATTTCTTTCCCGTGTCGGCAATCTTGTGATCCTGCCTTACGCGCATCACTCGGTGTGGTGGTACGAGCGAGGCAAGTTTTCACAAACATTCATCGGTCATCACGGCGGACTTACTCCGGAAGAGATGGACACGGTTCTGTGCGCATATGAGATGTAGTAGGTGTAATGACTACACTTCTGACTATTTATCAAATTAATTTGAAAGTTTTGGAAGGTCCAATGTCCGTTCAACACGATCAAGGCGGTGTTCTGTCACTCGAACACGCTTGTCAAAGTAATCCACAACCTCATTGATCGTAGCTCGAGTCTTTACATGTTCTGAATGAACGAGCACCTTCATCCGTTTAATCAGCCTGGATTCCGAGGCGCTGATTTCACGCGAAATAACGTCTTGTATCATGCCAGGAACGGATTTCTGAATTTCGTTGTGAATCATGCCAGGAACGTTTTCCTGAATACCAACTCGTATCATGCCGGGAACGGATTTCTGAATTTCGTTGTGAATCATGCCGGGAACGGCGCTTTGGATTTGATCACGTACTTCTTCTCGAACAACGCCGCGAATACCTTGAAGATCTTGAGGGGTTAACATGGTTCGGAAAGAATACCAAAAAAGAATGTTTATTTCAAGATAACAAATGAGATCAAACTCTATCTACTCGGCAGAACTATAGTGCGCGCAAAACAAATTCCAGGATTTCAGATGGTGTAAGTGAAGGTA
>CAYILC010000042.1:0-7654 GCA_964364145.1 uncultured Pseudomonadales bacterium | reverse complement strand
CCTGCCCAGTATGTCGTCTGGTTTAAAGATGTCGATAAACACTCTGGAAATCTTGTTGGTGGAAAAGGCGCGAATCTTGGCGAGATGGTCGCGAATGGTTTCCCTGTGCCCACAGGCTTTGTTGTTACCGCGCCTGCCTATTTTTATGTATTAGATCACAACAAACTGCGTGAAAAAATTCACCACATTCTCGATAAACTCAACGTGAACGATTCAACTGCCTTAAATAAAGCCGCAAAATCTGTTCGTGAACTCATCTCTCACGCCGAAATTCCAGATGATCTCGCTGAACAGATTGTGAGTGCGTATCAAAAACTTGGAGACCGCACCTACGTCGCGGTACGCTCGAGTGCCACTGCCGAGGATCTTCCCGGTGCTTCGTTTGCAGGCCAACAGGAAACATATCTAAACATACAAGGCGAGGCAAATGTGGTGAACGCGGTTCGCGACGCTTGGGCTTCGTTGTTTGAAGCTCGTGCAATTTTTTACAGAGTAGAAAAAGGGTTTGATCATTTCAAGGTTGGATTGGCGGCTCCAGTCCAAAAAATGGTGCAGTCGGATATTAGCGGCGTAATGTTCTCGATTAATCCTGTAAACAATGACAAAAATACCATTGTAATTGAGGCGATTTGGGGTTTAGGCGAAAATATTGTGCAAGGTACCGTAACGCCGGATCATTATGAAGTTGATAAAAACACATGGGAAATCAAACGAAAAGATCATGTCAAGCAAACGATTGAGATGGTCCGCAAAAATGGCCTCACAAAAAATTATCCCGTTCCCGCTTCTCGGCAGGAAAAACCAAAACTTTCCGACAAACATATTATTGAGTTGGCAAAGCTTTCACAAAAACTTCATCACCATTATTTTTTCCCACAGGATAGCGAATGGGCGATTGAGGACGACAAAATCTTTTTAGTGCAAACCCGACCAATCACCACGATAGAAAATATCGGGAAGAAAACAGCAGACTCTGCCTCGATTAAATTGAGCGAGGTTGCAGTGAAAAGTGCAACAGACAAGATGAAGCTGTTAACTAAAGGAGACTCTGCATCTCCGGGATTGGTGTCTGGTATTGTGCGATTCATTCGTTCTCCAAAAGAACTTCATCGATTAAAAACTGGCGAAATTATGGTGAC
This sequence comes from uncultured Pseudomonadales bacterium, assembly GCA_964364145.1. Taxonomy (GTDB): domain Bacteria; phylum Patescibacteriota; class Microgenomatia; order UBA1400; family UBA12028; genus CAYILC01. Next base: position 6,515 of record CAYILC010000042.1, on the reverse strand, counting down.
CAGCATGACCACTCCGGACTTTGTTCCGGCAATGAAAAAGGCTGCGGCGTTAGTAACCGATAAGGGCGGTCAGACCTCGCACGCGGCGATCGTGTCGCGCGAACTAGGACTTCCTTGTGTGGTGGGAACGAATAACGCCACGAAGGTTTTGAAAGAAGGTCGAGCTGTGACCGTGAACGGTAAAACAGGCGAGGTGTTTGAAGGAAGTCTTCCAAAAGGCGTAATGGAGGCTTTGGATACCGCCACGCTTGCATCTGCTCGACAATCCTCGCGGGCACAAGGGCTTAAAACCGCAACAAAAGTGTATGTGAACTTAGCCGAGCCGGAACTTGCCGAAGAAATCGCAAAGAAAAATGTTGACGGCGTTGGTTTGCTCCGCGCCGAGTTCATGATTGCGCAGATCGGCGTCCATCCCAAGAAACTCATTCACGACAAGCGTGAGCAGGTCTTTGTGCATAAATTGGTTGAAGGATTAGAGAAATTTTGCAAAGCCTTTTATCCTCGGCCGGTGGTGTATCGTGCCACAGACTTTAAAACAAACGAGTATAGAAATTTACTGGGTGGCAAAGACTATGAACCGCATGAGGAAAATCCGATGATTGGGTATCGCGGATGTTTCCGCTATATCACTGACGAACGTGTATTTCAGTTAGAGTTGGAGGCCATCAAGCGCGTCCGCGAACTCAAAGGCTATAAAAACCTTTGGTTGATGATTCCATTTGTTCGCACCGTCCAAGAACTCGAGCAGGTGAAACACATTATTCACAAACATGGCCTACAACGCAGTCAGTCATTCAAACTGTGGATGATGGCAGAGATTCCAAGCAATGTGATTTTACTTGATCAATTCATCGATGTTGGCATTGATGGTTTCTCGATCGGCACCAACGATTTAACAATGCTGATCTTGGGTGTTGATCGCGATAATGAACATGTAGCGAGTGAGTATGACGAACGCAATCCCGCCGTTTTATGGGCACTTGAGCAAATCTGCACAAAAGCAAAAGCGCGCGGTGTTACGGTCTCGGTGTGTGGGCAGGCCCCTTCAACATATCCGGAAATTGCAGAGAAACTGGTGGAATGGGGTGCAACCTCTATGTCTGTTTCGCCGGATGTCATTGATCGAACACGCGAGGTGGTGTACGAAGCAGAGAAACGTCTTATATCAAAAAATCGCAAGTAAGAAATCAATGTTAGGACTTTTATGCCAGTAATCCATTCGGTCAACGCCCGAGAAATCCTCGACTCACGGGGCGTTCCAACAATAGAGACAACTATGGAGTTGGATAATGGTATCGTTGTTGTAGCCTCTGTTCCCTCTGGCACCTCAACCGGCAAACATGAAGCGGTTGAGTTACGCGACAACGATCCAAACAGAATGCTGGGCAAAGGAGTGCTCAACGCCGTTCACCATGTGAATGAGACCATCGCGCAGGCAGTTATTGGCATGGATCCTTCGCGACAAACGAGTTTGGATCAGGTCTTGGTGAATCTTGATGGCACACCAAATAAAGGAAAGCTTGGGGCCAATGCAATCTTGTCTGTTTCACTGGCAGCAGCAAAAGCCGGGGCAGCCTCTGTAGGAATGCCGCTCTATCAGTACTTCAAGGAAAAATATCAACTGATCTCGGCGTATCGTATGCCAACCCCGGCCTTCAACATGATGGAAGGGGGAGCGCACGGAGCTGGGAACCTTGATTTTCAGGAGTTTCATATTGTTCCGGCGAGCAATAAAACCTTTTCTGCTTCACTCCAAATTGGTGTGGAAATATTCATGAGTTTGGAGAAAGTATTGATTGCCAAAGGCGCGGTGCACTCAACCGGCATTGAGGGCGGTTTTGCACCCAACCTCTACACCAACACCGACGCACTTCAACTCTTTTTTGAGACGGTAAAAGACTTGCCGTATACCATTGGACAGGATATTTTCTTGGGCATCGATGCGGCATCGGACTTTTTCTATACCGGTGGGAAGTACAAGATTCGTGACCGCTCCGAGCCGTTTTCGACAGATCAAATGATTGAGTACTACAAAGAAATTCGTGAAAAGTATCACGTGTTTTCTATTGAGGATGGTTTACATGAAGACGACTGGGACGGATGGAAGAAAATGACCAAAGAACTGCAGACCTCCACGATTATTGTTGGTGACGATTTCTTGACGACAAATAAAGAGCGGGTATTAAAAGCAGTTGAACAGCATTCTTGTACGGGAATTATTATTAAGCCAAACCAAATTGGAACCTTGAGCGAAACGGTAGAAGTTGCAAAGATTGCAAAGGACGCTGGCTGGCAGACGATCTTCTCGCATCGTTCTGGTGAAACCAATGATGATCTTATTGCCGACTTGGCTGTGGGATGCGGCGCGGACTACGTGAAGTTTGGTGCGCCAAGTCGCGGTGAGCGTGTGGTGAAGTACAATCGGTTGTTAAAGATTGAGAGTGAGTTGGGGATATAAACATTTCTGCTACACTAAGTCATATCTATGTCCGATACTCCTCGTCCCAAGCCCATTGTCCTCCTCATCCTTGATGGGTATGGCATTGGTCCAAAAAATGCCGGAAACGCCATAGAACTCGCCAAAAAACCAAATCTCGATAAACTGCAACTTTTGTATCCGCACGGCCAACTTGAGGCTTCAAGCGTTGCGGTGGGTTTGCCGAAAGGCGAGGATGGGAACACCGAAACTGGGCATCTCAATATAGGCGCTGGCCGCATCGTGTATCAAGATTTGCCGCGCATCAACATGGCGATTGCCGATGGCTCTTTTTCCAAAAACCCTGCGTTTTTGCAGGCATTTGAGTATGTCAAGAAAAATAATTCGGCATTGCACTATATGGGACTTGTTGGAGCAGGTGGTGTTCATAGCAACATGAGTCATCTCTACGCGTTGTTGATGGCCGCAAAAGCGAATGATGTGAAAAAAGTGTATGTGCATGCGTTTACTGATGGTCGCGACTCTCCCCCAAACTCTGGCATTGATTACATCACACAGCTTTTAGAACAGATGAAACAACTCGACGTTGGTGAACTCGCAACGGTTATTGGTCGCTATTACGCTATGGATCGGGACAAGCGGTGGGATCGAACCAAGATTGCGTACGAAGCGTTAACGATTGGGTCGAGTACCTGTACCCCAGATGTAGGAGCCGCCATCCGTGCTTCATACGCCGCAGGCAAGACCGATGAGTTTATCGAGCCCATCAGTATATGCGGTGAAGACGGACAACCTCGCGTAGTGAACGACAACGATGCCATTGTCTTTTTTAACTTTCGCATTGATCGACCGAGACAACTTACCAAAGCCTTTGTGTTGCAAAACTTTGAAAGCGGTACCGGCTCAGAAGGTTTTGACCCGTATGCGGTGAAGTACACGAAGTCGCATTTACCCCAGAAACCCGCTTCCCAAGAAACATTTACTCGAGGCAAAGTCGTCAAGAATTTGTTGTTTGTCACGATGACCGAGTACGAGAGAGGCTTGTCACCGTTGGTCGCCTTTCCTCCAGAAGTCGTTGCAATGCCACTTGGCCGTGTGTTGTCTGAGCGCGGACTACGACAACTCCGTGTTTCGGAAACAGAGAAAGAACGTTTTGTTACCTATTACTTTAATGGCCAACGCGAGGATGCATTTCCGTTAGAAGACCATGTCATTGTTCCGTCGCAACGTGTGCCAACATATGATCTTAAGCCGGAGATGAGCGCGCGTGAAATCACGCAAACCTTGCTCGAGAAAATAAACCTTGGCATTTATGACGTTATTATTGTGAACTACGCGAACCCGGATATGGTGGCGCATACAGGTGATCTTCAGGCCTCGATTCAAGCAATAGAAATTACTGACGAGTGTATTGGAAAGATTGTTCCCGCAGTGGTTGAACGTGGTGGCGTAGTGTTGATTACCGCTGATCACGGAAACGCCGAGGAGCTCATCAACAACGAAACTGGCGAGGTGGACACGGAACACAGCAGTTATCCAGTCCCCCTTATTATTTGTGGAAAACAGTATATGAGCTCTGCGGGAGCAGTATTACAACGTGGAATCCTTGCCGATATCGCCCCAACAATGTTAAAGATTTTGGATATTCCACGGCCGGCGGAAATGACGGGGCGGGAGCTGATTTGAGGTTTTAGGCGTTAGGCGAAGCCTGTGAGCAGTTCCCCTTTTGTAATCGATCTGTAAGGTTTTTCTGTTATGCTCTTTCGCAATGATGCAATCAACAGGAGAGTTCTTTCAAACCTTTTTTATGGAATGCCTAGAAAATGAGCCATTTCGAAACAGATTTCGCGCATTGTTGTTAGAACATGATGAGGCGGTATTGGAGCCAACTATTGCAGAGTTATATAACCGAATAAAACGACAAGATCAGGTTATTGCTCGGTTGCAGGTGGGTCGAAAAAGAATTGGTACACAAACTTCCGGATGAGTCGAAGATAGTTAAACAGAAGGTATGCAGCATATTTTCCTTGATGAAAGTGGCCAATTTTATAAGAACGAACATGAGTTATTCTTTGTGATAGGCTCATTCATTACTACTAACCCTAAACAGTTAAGTAAAAGATTTAGAGGATGGCAACACAGTAAGTTTCCTAAGAAATTGAGATATCAATCAGAAGTTAAGTTTGCTGACAGAGGATTAACTCCTCAACTCAAACTGAAAACGATTGAATATATTGCCAGTCTTGATGTGAGAATTCGTTATTCATTCCTGAAGACTGGAAACATTCCTGTTGAGTATCGCAAAGATGGACGAATTATGACCGGTCAACTTTATACTCATGTTGTAGGTGAAACACTTGCCACGTATTTTCCTCACTACGATACTACGTTTAGCATTGTTTGTGATCATCGCCACATCCAAGGTTTTAAGAAATCGAAATACCTTTCTCTTCTTCGCTCTCGCTTAATTCCCTTGATGCAAGCAGGTTTTTATCTCAATATTGAAATGGTTGATTCAACCTCAAACGCGAATGTGCAGATTGCTGATTGGATATCCAGTAGTCTGGCTGCTTACCTCAATAAAAAGTCTATGGGTGAACAATACTTTACTATTTTGAAAAATAATGTTTTAGGTAAGGGAATTGAGTTTTTCGCTGATCAGTGGAGAGCTCATAAACAAAAAACCCAACTAGTTAGTTGAGCACTTTGTCGAAGAGCGTCTTACAGAGTGTTGGCCTACATCTTGAAAGCTCAGGGACACCCCGAGGAACAATGCAGCACTCCATAAGATATTATTGCTACTTCAATGTTTAATGTACTACAAAAGGTTCAAAAAATCAATGACGCAATACTAGACTTGTAGTAAAAAAGCTTTTTATCAATTTTTAATACGTAAACTTCCGAATAAGCCCCACACACTTTCCCTGAATCTTCACGTTTGTAGCATAAATAGGCTGCATGGTAGAGTTTGCCGGTTCCAAACGCACACGTGTTGCCTCTTTAAAGAAACGTTTGAGTGTAGCAAGACCATTATCAAGCAAGGCAACCACGATTTCACCATCTCGTGCAGTATTTTCTTCCTCAATCACCACGAAATCGCCATCCAAAATGCCATCCTCAATCATGGATTCACCCTTCACTTGAAGAACATACGATCGCTTTTTCCCGGAAACCAACTCCGGAGAAACCTTGAATACCGCATTTGGATCACTGTATGGTTGAATTGGCCTTCCTGCGGCAATATAGCCGAGGAGCGGGAGATCGATACTGTCAGTCATACGGAGTAATGTGCGGTCAATCAGCTCAAGTCCACGCACTGCGCCATCATATTTTTTCAATACTTTTTTGCGAATAAGCGCTTGGAGATGTTCGTGAATGGTTGCCAGAGAAGAAACACCAATAGCGTTCGCAATCTCCTGTAAGGTTGGAGAGTAACCATTGCGCTGAATATACTGCGCAATAAAGTCGACAATCTGGCGTTGTCGTCTATATAATGTCACGGGCATAATTCCCCTTTCCTACGGTAAAGATTTGGCTAGTGTTCGCCCGAATTGATAGCGAACTATATCCACAGTAACCGAAAGGATAACGAACGGTCAACTGGAACTTTGTGGATCAAAGAATATCTAAGAGTGGGTAATAATGTACAGTTGTTCATTTGCTCCTTGTTTTTCCAAAAAACATCTCTACAATAAGATTTTTAGTGCCTAACACTACGTTTTTTTTACATCATTTCCCACAACCTAGATTTCAAAAACAGTTCATATTCCCGCATTGGCTGGTTTTTTTTAGCCAAAAAAGAAGGAGGGTGTATGCCTAAAGGATATGTCAAGGTTTCTTCATATGAGGGGAGAAAAGGCGAGGTAAAACGGGTTGTGCTTCTTTATTCCGGTGGCCTGGATACGTCGGTGGTGTTGAAATGGATCCAAGATGAATACCAAGCCGAGGTGATTGCGTTAACTGTTGATATCGGGCAACAGGCGGATGATCTAGAAGCGATTCGGAAAAAAGCGTTAAAACTTGTGGCAAAGAAGGCAATTGTTATCGACGCCAAAAATGAGTTTGCATACCACTACAT
>CAYILC010000041.1:0-7859 GCA_964364145.1 uncultured Pseudomonadales bacterium | reverse complement strand
CAACACCGGAACCGGGAAAACGGCTGCCTTTTTACTCCCGTTGATTCATAAAGTAGCCAATGACTCCAACCAAGGCGTGCTCATCCTTGCTCCAACGCATGAGCTTGCAAAACAAATCTATGACGAGTTCCGTATATTTGCCGCAGGCATGCCGATTGGCGGGTGTATGTGTATTGGCGGAACGAATCTTGATCGGCAAATGCGTGAGTTGAAACAAAATCCGCATTTTGTGATTGGAACACCGGGACGCGTGAAGGACATGATTAATCGTCGAGTATTCGACACATCAATGTTTACCAATGTTGTGTTGGACGAGGTGGATCGCATGTTGGATATCGGTTTTCTTCAAGACATTCGCTTTTTGATCTCAACACTTCCAAAACAGCGACAGTCTGCATTTTTTAGCGCTACAATGAACCGTCAAACAGAGGAAGTGATGCGAAACTTTCTCACCAATCCACTGCAGTTTAGTATTCGAACACAAGAGACGAGTAATCACATCCATCAGGATGTGGTGAAGGTGCTTCCAGGAGAGAACAAGGTAGACATTTTACATAATTTATTGCAGCAGCAAAACTTTGGGAAGGTTCTTGTGTTTGGACGAACAAAGCACGGTATTAACAAACTGGAGCGACAGCTTTCTGATCGTGGGTTGCGTGTTTCCTCAATTCACGGAAATAAATCGCACAACGCGCGCCAACGATCACTCGAGATGTTTAAGCGAGGTCGCGTACAAGCACTGTTAGCAACAGATGTAGCCGCGCGCGGCATTGATGTTGAGGACGTCACACACGTTATTAACTATGACGAACCGCAAACATTTGACGACTATACACACCGCATCGGAAGAACCGGAAGAGCCGGCAAAACCGGAGTCGCGTTGACCTTCGTGTAAGTTACAACGCCCTTTTTGCATAGATCTCGGTCCAGTCGCATGAAATCTTTACGCACCGGTGACGCATTGAAGTTTCATTTCATAAAAGAGCATACTCAACCTATTACCATCCGTATCTATCACGGAGAAAGGACGTATATGAAGGGTCTCCACATGGTTACCTTTCTGCTTGTTATCGTGGGTGCGTTGAACTGGGGGCTTGTTGGCCTCTTGAATCTCAATCTGGTCACGGTGCTGGTAGGAAGTATCCCAACGGCAGAGAAACTCGTATACATTCTTGTTGGTCTCTCGGCTGTGTACCTATTGGTAACGCACAAGAGTGACTGCAAGACTTGTATAAAGATGTAAGAGGAAAGCTCTTTTTCTTTGTATCTTGGCGAGAGCTGTTTCAAGGTTGCAACAAATGGCTCGCGTTTTTTGGCGTTGAAATGTGAACAACTTCTCTTGTTCAGTAAGACTGCTTTACCAGGCTAAAATGATCTGCAAATAGCACTCCTCCAGTCTGGATATACCCTTTCTATTTCACCATAATTTCACCTTGACAAACAGCCACCAATATAATATTATAGGCCATTATCTTCTCGCGCCAATATACGGTAACCGAGAAGATTTTTTTTGGCCTAAAAAGGTCGCTGGCAGCGATGATGCTGCAACCTATGAAAAAAAACATTGCTCGGATTGCGACAGTCCTCGGATTGATGACAATCCTTTTAACACAGTTTGCATCTCCGCTTTATGCGGCTGACGATCTTTCTAACCTTGATGGTCAAGCTATAAGTCAAGGTATACGTAAAGCTGATCAAAATGACGCTGAGATCAGCGGGTTCAAACTTTCAACCTTTTATCAGTTTCCGGTTGCCTCAAAGAGTTTTAAGGGGCTCTCTCAAAAATTTACCAGATTTCACCCCGGATATGACATTCGTGCCACTTTTGGTTCCGAGATCTATCCTGTACGTTCGGGTACAGTGGTGAATGTAGAATTTGAGAAAGGCGGATATGGCCGCTATGTACTCATTGAGCATGAGAACGGCATCCAAACCCTGTATGCCCATATGTCAAAAACAACCATGAAGGTGGGTGACAAAGTAGATACATCTGACGTGATCGGGTATGTTGGCCTTACTGGCCATTCAACAGGCCCTCACGTGCACTTTGAGGTGCGTGTAACAGGCGGCAAGCGCGTAAATCCTGGTTTCATCCTTCCAGAAATTGCTGTTGGTGTAGGATCTGTGATCGCTTCTGCAAAGTGACATTCTACAAAGTAATGGCATCTGCAGTACAATGGTTGAGATGTCTAAGCAACTTCCCCCCAATGCGACCTGCGTCTTTCACGGCAAGATCTTTGATGTCTATCAATGGCAGCAGAAGATGTTCGATGGAAGCACGGAAACTTTTGAGCGTCTGAAGCGATTGAACACCGCGATGGTGATTCCTGTGGTTGGTGACAAAATTCTCGTCCAAGAACAGCAACAGCCTGATATGGAACCGTTTGTTGGCCTGGCGGGTGGTCGATGCAACGATTACGAGGAGGATCAGCTAACCACTGCTAAACGCGAGTTACTCGAAGAGACAGGGTATGTTTCACAAGATTGGCAGCTCTGGCACTCTGTAACTCCTTTTTCAAAAATCATTTGGAATATCTCCACGTTTATTGCTCGAAATTGTACGAAACAACAGGAGCCTCATTTGGATGCTGGTGAGAAAATCGAAAATAAACTTGTTTCACTTGATGAGTTTCTTAACTTTGCAGAGGATCCAAAGTTTCGCGATCTTGAGGTTGTACCTTTACTTTTGCAGATGAAGATCTATCCGGAAAAGAAAAAAGCGTTTGAGAAGATACTGTTTGGGTAGGTTGCTCTGTAAGCCTGCAGTGATATTTATCTGTCTATTGAATCTATTAACTCACCGTGTTACACTGAAATCCTAGAAAACTGGTAAGTGCGTCCAACGACCACATGCCAGTTTTTGCCTTTTATGGGTACTTTACATAAGCAGTGATTGCTCTGTACAGCTCACTTTTTCTCTTATTCGTTCCCTTCGCATTGGCCACAAACAGCTTATTCTCCAAAATCTTAAGTATTTCCTTATCAAAATCACTCACTTTCTCTCCACTAATCTGTTTAGCATCTAGCCTATGTTTTATTTCAATCACTCCTGCAAGTAAGTCCACCAGTTGTGTTTCACAATCGTCATTTTGCTTAGTCACGTACGAAATAGCCGTCACATGATTCTTCACATCATCTGTACTTACGTTCAATCTGGAGACACCGTTTGCCATAAAGTGAAAGAAATTCTTGTAAAGATGTAAATCTTGTTCATGAGCACTAGCCTCAGCAATGATCTGCCCTCGGTAATCTTTTGCGATCACAAACTTAATTAAGTTAGACAAAATCATTCGGTATGACTTTTCGAGTATTGTAGTTTTGAGCCAGCCACGCTCATATGCCCTTTGCTTGTCGGTGATAGTGCACAATGCAAAAAAACCAATAGGCAAAACCACTTTTCGTAAGTCTATCGCAAACTCAACTAAATTTTTCTTCCTATATTTTAAATCTCTTTTAATCTCACTCCCGTGAATCACATAGCTCTTGGACCCAAAATATTTGCGCTTTAACGCTTCCAATCCTCCCTTCAACTGTTTCCTATTTCTATCGTTAATCACAATTGCCGAAAGACAAAAATACTCACTTTTATCTGTTTTATCCGGTTTTCCCGTTTCATCCACAAAAATATAGGCATTTTCCATAAACTCAAGTATATCTCAAATTATCCAAATAATAATTCTCGATTCTCTCCCAACCAATCACTGCAGTAAACAATAGTTTTGAAATTCTCCTGGTACAATATCCCTTATCATGAAAAAGTTTTTAGCCTATTGTTCTATTACCTGGCAGAACTCGAACACCTCCAGAGGAGAGCGCCTTGTCTGGACGTTTATGGAGGTTTTCCCAGTGCTGATTTTGACAAGTTTCTGGGGGAACATGGAAAACACCGGAAGAATTTCGCACGTCGTTGCCGGACAACTCATTCTCTATTCTATCTTGGCACTTATGATTAACCGATTAGTGTCGGTGGGTTTCGAGCAATGGATGATAGCTAGTGTAAAAGATGGCACGATCAGTACAAAAATTATTAAGCCCATGTCCTTGCAGTTGTATCTTATAGCAAACGAGTTGATGTGGAGAACAACAGGAATATTTCTGCTTTTGCCGGTGATTATTCTCTTTTTGCCTCGATTGGTCACAATCCAAGGCATTTCTGCTCAACCTTCTGCAGTAGGTCTTGGAATAATACTGGCATTGTTTTCATTTTTTCTGCGATTTTTTATAAGCTGGCTTATTGTCCTTATGTCGTTTTGGATGGATCAGGCAAATTCACTTGTACATTTTCGATGGATGGCAGAAGGATTTTTTGGGGGACAATGGTTGCCGCTTTTTTTCTTTCCTTCCATTGTTCGGCAAATTGCCTCATGGACACCGTTTTACACCTGGTATTTTGTGCCGATTCAACTCATGACAGGAACGATGTCTACACAGGAAGGGCTAACGTATGCCTGGCGCGCGCTGGGGTGGTTTTTTGTGCTCTTTTTTCTCGGTCAGGTGATGTGGAGGAAAGCGATACAAAAGTACTCGGCGGTTGGAGGGTAGATGAAAAGATATTTCAAGTTATTTATCGCGATGTTTAAGATCGCCTGGATCAGCAATATGGAGTATCGAGCGAACTTTATCATTTGGCTCATCATCGATATATGTTGGACCATTGCAGACTTGATCTTCTTCACTGTGCTCATGCAGAATGTTCAAGCCATTGGATCTTGGACGCAAGCAGAAACCTTGATTATGGTCGGTTTATATCGCCTTTTGGGAGTGTTTGTTTGGGGGTGGATGATGCCGAGCTTTGAGCGTATTCCCACCTTTATCAATAATGGTCAGCTTGATTTGATTTTAACAAAACCGATCGATTCGCAGTTTCTTTTGTCTTTTCATCAATACAGTATTAATCTTGTTTCTTCTCTTGTTGGAGGGATAGCAATGATTACTGTTGGCCTTTCTCTTCGTGGAGGCTTGCCGAGTTTGCCGGTTTTCATCCTTTTTTGCTGGGTATTTCTTGTAAGCATTTTCCTAGCGTATGGGGTATATTTTCTCACGATGACGGTCTCGCTTTTTGTGGATCGACTCAGTAACATCGTATATTTGTTTCAATCCATGTACGACACAGCAAGATATCCTCGTGAGATCTATGGATACATCATGCAGAGGATAATGATAAGCGTTGTTCCGCTCGCGCTTATGATAGGCATGTCCTCTGACGTGTTGTTTGGCCGTGCCAGTCTAGGATTCTTGGTTTGGTTTCATCTGCTAGCGATTGGGTTTTTCTTCCTTGGACGTTCTGTGTGGAAGGTTGGTTTGCGAAGATACAGTTCAGCGAGCTCGTAATGTTGTAAAGCTTATTTTTTCTTTGAAATGATTTGGACCGGTTTAACTTGTCGCAATCCAATCAACGTCCATACCAAATACAAGATAAAAGCAAGGATGTTTGGAATGTCCTGATATCCGGCGAATCGCATACTGGTTGAGATAAGAACCACCGGCGTCACGGAATGGAAACTCACGAGTAATAACTTGCCGAAAGAAAGTTTCTTTTGTGCCATAAAAATTTTTGTGATGATCCATGTGGCAATGGTATAAAAGAATAATCCGATGAGCGAGAATATACACAGTGCCGGAAAGATAAATACTAGAGAAATCACGGCTAATACCACTGCATAGTACTTTTTTGCAATGAAATCATGATTGAAAAAGCGGTTCATTGTTTGGTTTATCATAGTATCGGTGAGGGAAAACAATTCATCTTTGTTCGGATACTGTACAACCCTAAGTTCACCATTTTTTGAGTTGAGATAAGCCGTTGTTTCGGTGAGCACCGCAACAGCATCTTCTGCGCGAACATCATCGAGCGTTGGAACATATTGATCTTTTTGAAACGCAATAAACCGCGATGATGAACCATTTGGCTCATTCGTCCCTTCCGGATATGGAATATAGTACGGAAGCGGCTTGTTTATCGACAGCTTACCATCCTTGAGTGAAAGTTCTAGATTTTGAGGGTATATCGCAAGCAAATTCTGTTGAATTTGTGTGATGTTGATATGTGACAGTGCAAACCCAAAGGTGATGGTTGCGATAATAGCGCTAAAAAATTGAAACCCAATAAAATATTGCCAACTAAACCATGCTGGCGCGCGGACAACGTCGTTGTAATATGCGGGAGAAATAGATGAGAGAACGAGTGTTCGGAAAAATGTTTTGAGTTTTCGCATAACGTTATTCCTTGTTGCAGTATATAGCAGTTGACATTCTAATTTCAATCCATGCTCTCGATCGCGTATAGTAGAGATATGTCTGTCACTGTCCAAGATATCATCGCAAAAGCAGAAACCATCCGAGAAGACATCATCACAATGTTGGTTGAGGCAGGAAGCGGTCATTCGGCCGGAGCGCTTGGGTTGGCCGATGTGTTTGCCGCGCTGTACTTTGGCGTCCTTCATTTTGATCCCAAACATCCCTTATGGGAAGATCGTGATCGATTAGTGTTGTCTAATGGACACGTTTGCCCGGTGTTATACGCAACTTTGGCCGAGGCAGGTTTTTTTCCAAAAACTGAACTCAAAACACTTCGCAAACTTGGTTCACGGTTGCAAGGGCACCCAGTTATGCGGTTATTGGCTGGTGTTGAGAATAGCAGTGGATCACTTGGTCAAGGAATATCTTTTGCGTGCGGTCTAGCACTGGCTGCTAGATTGAAACATAAGACACATCATGTGTACTGTGTGATGGGTGATGGCGAACAGGATGAGGGACAAGTGTGGGAGGCGTATGCGTTTGCCTCGGCGCATCGATTGCACAACCTTTCCGTCATCATTGACCGCAACACTATTCAGAGCGAAGGCTTTACAGAAGATATATTGCCGTTGGAACCTTTTGCCGAAAAGTTGACGGCGTTTGGTTGGCACGTCATTGAGGTTGATGGTCACAATATCGAGTCTATTATTAACGTCTGCAAAGAAGCACAAACCAGTATTGAGGAACCTGTTGCCATTATCGCGCATACGATAGCTGGGAAAGGTGTGAAGTTTATGGAAGGAAAATCAAGTTGGCACGCAAAGGCTCCAAACGCACAAGAAGCAAAAGAGGCACTGCATGAATTGCGAACCCTACAAGGGAAAATTGTGTATGAATGAGAATACAACGGCAGACACATTGACAGCGACACGCGATGGGTTTGGTGAGGCACTCGTTGCATTGGCAAAAAGCGATGAACGGATTGTTGCGTTAACTGCTGATCTCACTTCGTCTACGCGGTTAGGCATGTTTGCTCGACAGTTTCCCGATCGTTTCTGGAATGTTGGTATTGGTGAACAGAACATGGTGGGAATTGCAGCGGGTTTGGCTACAGAAGGCTTTATCCCATTTGCTGCAACGTACGGTGTATTTTTAGGAAGAGCTTGGGATCAAATTCGCATCTCGGTGTGTTTGAATGGTGCAAACGTCAAACTGATTGGTTCGCATGCTGGAGTTACCGTTGGAGCAGATGGCGCTTCTGCTCAAGCATTAGAAGATATCGCAATGCTTCGCGCTTTGCCGAACATGACGATCGTATGCCCGTGTGATGCGATTGAGGCAAAAAAAGCAACTGCGGCAATTGCGCAGATGGTTGGTCCGGCATATCTCCGATTGAGTAGAGAGCCTTCTCCAATGATTACGCAAAAAACTTCACCATTCGTGCTGGGTCGCGCCGAGATTTTACGCGAGGGAAAAGATATCACGGTTGTTGCCTGCGGTCTTATGGTTTCTTTTACGTTGGAAGCCGCAGAGGCACTTCAAAAGGAGAAAGTGTCTGTGAGGGTGGTGAACATGCACACGATTAAACCGATCGATAGACAAACGCTTGTTGACTGCGCAAA
>CAYILC010000040.1:0-7984 GCA_964364145.1 uncultured Pseudomonadales bacterium | reverse complement strand
TCGCCCAAACACCGGTGCGACCACGCGATCATAGTCGCCTATTGGTGGTTCATCGGCAAACAGAGAACTTTCACCATAAACATTTTTACGACCTTCCTTCCCTTTTGAAGCCAACAGATGTGCTCGTCCTTAATAACTCCAAAACGCTACCTGCGCGAACATTTGGGAAGAAATCGACTGGTGGAGGGCTTGAGGTTTTGTTTATCAAAAAACTCGAGCAATATCCTCTGAAAAAGATAGAAATTTGGGAGGTTCTAACGCGCCCAGGAATCAAAAAAGGACACGTTGTTTCGTTTGATAAAACCACCATGAAACTTACCTGCATAGAAAACCTCGGATATACCCGCAAAGTTGAGGTTTCCGGGTTTGAAGGTTCAGTTATTGAGGTTCTTCACCATATCGGCCACCTTCCAACCCCCCACTATATTCATGAGCGTCTTAAACAAAACAGTGACTATCAAACGATCTATGCAAAGGCTGAAGGATCAGTTGCTACACCCACAGCAGGTTTGCACTTTACTCAATCTCTTTTGTACGAATTGAGCAACAAAAATATCCAAACAATCGAGGTAACACTGCACGTTGGCTTGGGAACGTTTTTACCGGTGAAAACCCAAAACATTGCTGAACACGAAATGCATCGGGAATGGTTTACGCTCTCGCCAGAAGTCGCCAAAAAACTCAACGCATGGAAACTCGAAGGTCGACGTATTATTGCTGTTGGTACCACCACAACCCGCGTGTTAGAAAGTTGTGCGGTGTGGAACGAGGAACATCAGACATATCTTCTGGAACCGCAGACCGGCGAAACACAGTCATTTTTTTACCCGCCATACCAATTCAAGTTTGTTGACGCACTCATTACCAACTTTCATCTGCCTAAATCGACACTTCTTATGCTGATTTCAGCGTTTTGCAGCCAAAACACGCCGTTTACCACATTTGCTGAATCATTGGCAGGAAAAGCGTACACCGAAGCGATTGCACAGAACTATCGATTTTTCTCGTTTGGGGACGCGATGTTGATTGTATAGCAATAGGCTTGACGTATATACGAAAATATGTTATTCATATATATATGAATAAACTCCTTCCCGTTTCGACCGCATTCATCCTAGGCACAAGTACCGTCATTACACTTCCAAAAAGTCTTGGAATAGCTCCTGGGACTTGCATAAAATTTGCAAAAAAATCATATGGGATGCAGATGAGAAAACTTCAATCGAAACACATTTCAGCTCAAGAAAAGAGTGCAGCACTCAAAAAAAAGGTGCAACGTTTAGCGGGAGGTCTTGATGGACTTTTTACCCATGTTACGCCAGAAGATATGACACGCGTATATGACGAAGGGGTTTATCACGCATGATTTCCACCAAGTGTTATCTTGATGCAAACTTTCTCATCTATTTCTTAGATTCAACATCCCTCCATCACCAATCCACACTCAAGGCAATGACAAGGCTCATTGACCAATCATATATTCCTTGTATTTCTTCGCTTGTTCTTGATGAAGTCATGTATATCATCCAAAAATATACTCGTATGCAAAAAAAATCCGTGAATCCTTTCATCGTCCAAGCGATGAAGCGTATTCAATCTATTCCACAGATGAAACTCCTCCCTATTCCTTCAACTTGGAAAGACCAAAATACGGTTGTGCGGTATATGAAAACGTACACACTCAACCCACGCGATGCATATCATCTCCTGGTGATGAAGTTACACAAAGTTCGAGTTTGCGCAACATTTGATCAAGACTTTTCATTGCTATATGAAAAGCGTGTGCTTCATCCCTTCATTTCTTATGTACATCTCCCATCTCTTTCACCCACTTCTGAAACTCATCGCCTTTTTGTTCAAAATCTTTCCACAAGGTATAGCTTGGTGCGCCAGTGGCTAACAAACAAATCTTTCCTTTTTCTGTATTGGCATACGCAAACCGGACCGCCTCCTCCATACTGCTCGTTTCAATGGTATTCAGTGGGCGCGTGCATTTAGCTGTAATACTTTCCATCATGTGTTTTCCGTTCTCCGGAAAAAGCACAATGTTGTGAATAGTAGAGGCTGCTACAGCTTCGGCCAACTGCGTATAGTCCAACCCACGATCTTGCCCACCAAGGAAAATGGTATCGACATCTTTCAATGTTTGAATTCCGATCATCACGGCATCAGGCGCACATGCAATAGCATCGTCATAAAAAGTGACATCGCGAAAGGTCCCCACCAACTGCATGCGATGCGGCAACGGTTCAAATGCCTCGATCGCTTGTTGCGCGACCTCATTGGAAATACCAAGCTCCTGCGTGACGGTTAAGGCCGCACGGATATGATTTTTGTTATGTTCGCCAATCAATTGTATGTGATCTGTTGAGAATGGGATTGTTGGGATACATGGTAGTGTTCGCGCGCGCGTTTGATTGACCAATTCCGTTATACGAGAATCGCCTGGATGATAAATGAATAGGTTGTTTTCAGTCTGCGTGAGTGTAATACGTGCCTTGCCGTTGAAGTATGCTTCCAACGTCCCGTGGTAATTTAGATGTTCCGGGAAGAAGGTTAAAAACACTGCTATGTCCGGACCAAACTTTACATCTTCTAATTGATAGCTTGAAAGCTCCAGCACAAACCAATCGTCTTCTCCAACTGGACACAACAACTCTTCCAACATCGGCCTACCGATGTTCCCAATGAGATGCGACTTCTTTCCAGCCGCAACAAGAATTGCGTGAATCAAAGAAGCAGTGGTACTCTTTCCCTTGCTTCCGGTTATCCCAATCGTTTTGGCGTGCGGTGAAAACCGATGGAGGTTGGCAAAGAAAATATTTGTTGCGGTGGTGTATGGCACAGTCACCAGATTTTGAGGAATGCCTGGCGTTTTAACCACCAAATCAACTCCATTCTGCTTCTGTAAATAGTCCAGACCGTCAGTTTGATCGGCATGGGTCACAATTGCTTTTGGAACGTGGATATGAAGAAACTTTTCGGTTGCCCTCCCCTCTTTTCCATACCCCAAAAGTAGAATCTTTTTGTATGTGTGTAGTTCTTCAATCGTCATATATTCTCCACCAAGTGCTGCATAACTTTATCGTCTTGAAACTCACTCTTTTTTTTAATCATTGCAAATGCCTCGCGCATTTCTTCCGGCGTTCCAACACACTCAAATGGCTTGAACGCTTCTAAACCTAATAATTCACGGTAAAGAGAAATCAAGTGCTCATCAGCAAACAAGTTTTTCCCAAAAATCTGCACCACGGTAGCTTTTGGCAAAAACGCCCCAAGTAATACAAACACAAACGCACATTTTGGACACTCGCCGCACCAAAGTTTTCCAGCCAAGTTTTTACTCCCCTGCAACGCAAAGTTGCGGTTACAACTGGAAAATTGATGAAAATACTGTGGATATTGTACAAATTTTTCGACGATATCGAACTCCCGCAGATCTCTCAACAAAGAATAGACACGAATATTTGGCGACACGTTCTGCTCAAGGTACTTCTGCAAGAATCGCTCAAACTCTTCCGATTTACTCCATTGATGATTGATCTCCTGACCCAGATACTCAATGTTGCCAAAGTTTGCACTGTGCTCGGCCGAAATCGCCACTGCACTGTACCCATAGATAGCCGAGACTAAAAGAGCAGTAAAAATATAGATCGAGGTCACCGGAACGTGGCCGTTGTATGTTGTTGTTTTTGCCGATGAAGATGAACCATCGAAAATTTTTGAATCAAGTGTACGTTTGACTTCAATAAGGCGTTTCTCCGCTATCTCGACAATTTCTCGCATGAGTGGGTGTGGGTTAAGAGCAAATGTATCGAACGTTTCTTGTCGATTTTTGAGTAGCTCAATCGTCACAATTGAGTCCTTACCTCCTCCAACTGGAACCAGAATGCGGTTTGTGGTTGTGATAGACACCGGTTTGAACCCAACATCGCTCACCGGAAACTGTACAAGGTTTCTATAGTCAATTTGATTGCGATAAAAGAACTCGCCGAGGCCTTTGGTGTAAAGCGTGTTCCAAAATGCCGCCTGTTCTTTTGTAAGTGTATATCCTGCAGTTAATTTGATTGAGGGAGGACAGTATTGTTTCCAATAACTCATGCCCAGCGCCAAGTGAAGTGACTGCAAAAATGGCTCGAGTGTTTTTGTACTAAATTTTGGCGTGATATGGCCAAGTTTTGGCAACTCTAAAACTTCTTGGTACGATTCATGCGTTCCATCGTCAAACTCAACCTTATACGTGAACGTAACTTTGGGAAACTCGAGTTTATAGCTGGAGAAGATAAATTGAGTTGCGTTCACAGGAGTATTGTACCTCACTTTTTCGTGACTGATTTTATTGAGTTGTTAAAAGTGCAAGCACTTTTTGAAGATCTTCAGGAAGTTTTGCTTCAGCCGTAATTCGTTCTTTTGTGACTGGATGTGTAAAACAGAGTTGCTTTGCGTGAAGAAACTGCCGAGGACACCACTCCCCGTCCACCCGAGATCGTTTGCGACCAACATATTTTATATCACCAACTAAGGGGTGTTTAATATAGGCCATGTGTACGCGAATCTGATGCGTGCGACCGGTTTTTGGTTTGAGTTCAATCAATGAAAACCCTTGATACGACTTTGTTTTTTTCTGACCCAAGTACAATGGAGCGTGCGGGAAAAATTCTAGTACTGTGTACTCCGTTTCGCTTTCGCGACCTTCCGGGTCCACCGTAAATCGCTCGCGATTCCCAACATTGCGAGCCAAAGGCAAGTTCACTGTTCCGGACTGCGTGGAAAACTTTCCATGCACCAGGGCACAATATGTTTTTTGTGTTTCGCGATCGTGAAACTGGCGCATGAGTTCAAGCAAACTGGCAGGGTTTTTGGCCAACACCATCACGCCCGATGTGTCCTTGTCTAACCGATGCACCACTCCCGACCGGCTGTGGTACAACGCAACGTCTTCATCAGCATAAACATCGGTCTGCCACTTGCCGTACCATTGCTGGGCTTCCATCCAGTCCTGAAGTGTTGGCTCTTTCACCGACTCAGCGCGGTTTATTACAAGACCAGGTGGCTTGGTAATCACGAGAATCTGCGCATCTTCAAGAAGAATGGGAATAATAGGCAGATTCATGTTTCTATTCTACCTTGATTTGACGTTGAGCAAGACGTTGTTTCTGTAACAAAACCATATAGGATGCTGCTCCATGAATCGCAACTCGTTTATCTTGATCTGAAGTTCCACCGGAAAATGCTGCAGCAATCCTTCTATTGATAATGCCCCCCTCCACTGCAAACTCACTTGCACGACTATCCCCTACTCCAGAGTTTTTCCCTGTTCGTAACATTTGCGCCAGTTTTCCCCCAACCGCTGCAAGATAATTCCTACCATTATCTTCTGGACTCTTGCTTTTATCAGGATCGCGGGCAAACCTGCAAACAATGTCATTAAGTACCGGTATGATCGCAGGAAAATTCGCTGAATTTGCCGTTATCTCTTGTATTAACTGAATAAGTGAAAGTTGTCTGTATCCATTTAATTCTTTCTGC
The DNA here is from genome assembly GCA_964364145.1 of uncultured Pseudomonadales bacterium. Lineage (GTDB taxonomy): Bacteria > Patescibacteriota > Microgenomatia > UBA1400 > UBA12028 > CAYILC01. The sequence continues at coordinate 2,455 of CAYILC010000040.1, read as the reverse complement.
GAAGCCCCTAAAAGCTTCAACATCTCTAAAATGAGTGCCGCTGTTGTAACCTCGGATACTCCTTGAATGTTGAGTTCGCCTGCTCGCTGTTTCATCTTCGCTAGGACGAATAAAGCTTCTTGTGTTGGACTATATCGGTATTCTGACATGATCAATATTATACCATAGATCGGTCTTTTCTGATCTGGATAAAGAAGAAAACTATGAGCGCTCCCACAATCGCCCAATCAGCAAGGTTGTTTCGTAGTCCAAATTGCGAAAAGAGCACAGGAACCGGTAACCAGTCACGCACGCCCCCGTACAGTAATCGATCCAACAGGTTTGACACTGCGCCACCTTGGAGTAAGCCAAGGACAATTGGATATTTTTTCAAAACAGACCACACAAAAATCAAGAGAACCAGTGGGAATATCACCACCATCCACACACCTACCCAGGTCATCCAAGATGAAAATAAACCAAAGGAAACGCCGGAATTCACCACAGAACTGAAAGAGAGATCTTTAGTAAGTTGGTCAACAAAGACCACAAAACCTGCAACAATGTATCTAGAATCTAGTTTATGAGACCAATGTGGTCGCGGAGGGATCCACGAGGAGACGTTCCACGGGAATCTGTTTGCCGTCTGCGGTGATGCCATAGGTCCCCTTCTCGATGCGATCCAGTGCGGTCTCAACACTTACCAAGCTTTCAACAACCTGCGAGTTCACAACCTCACTCTGCAACATCTGCACTTCCTCGCGTGCGTCGGTATCCGAGCTCGCATTGTCGTTTACCCGATTCACATCATTTTTAGGATTTTCTTCATCGACTTCTTTTTGGATTGCCAACAGTTTCGCCTTCTTTTCCAAAAGCATCTGTTTTAGCCGCTGAAGAACATCTTGTGGAATATGCGTCATATGAAAGGTACTTCGAGTTTATGGATATTTTGAACTGTGCTCAGGATACCATAGATTCGGGAGTAGAAGCAACGCTATTTTTCTTTTTTGGTAGAAAGATCGCAAAGGTTCTGCCTGACCGAATATAGAGCATAGCGAGACCATAACATACCGCCGCTCCATACAGTATTGGGTCGATAGCAAAAGAAAATATCGAGATTGCCGGTGGCCCTACCAACCCCAAACCTAAACCAATAAGACCATACCCAATCCAAAAGATTGCAAAGATAAATCCTGTTTGAGCGGTTCTCCTGTTTTCGCGATACCACATGAATGTTCTGTAAATGCGCTCAAGTTTCCACAACAGGATAAAAAACAAGAAATACAGCACAGCCGCGTAAAGTTGCGTTGGGTGTCTGCGATCAAACACTCCGGGAAACGGTAAACCCATGGGCAATGTTGTTGAGTTTCCAAAACCCGAACCGTTCACAAACATCCCTATCGTCATCCCAACGATCGCTATGGTTAGTGCAATCGCGCCAAAGTCGCATATTTCATAGGCATCCCACTTCAATTTCTTTGCTTTGGTATAAAGCACTATCAATCCTAATACGAGACCGGAAAACCCCAAGTAACCTGGATACACAAATAATGAAAGCCACTTCAGCACATCGAAACCAAACTCCGGAAAGTGGACCGCGATGAATCCTAAACGCGCACCCACCAAACCCCAAAATGAGGCTGAAATGAACACGTCGAGGAGTTGATTTTCGTCGTAATATTCCTCTTTGCCTTTCTTCCATAAGATGAAGGCACCTGCAAAAAAACTTAATACGAGAAACGGACCAAATGAAAAAGCACGCAAAAAATTGATGAGATCAACCATGGGATGAGTATATCACCCTCAAAAAGATGAGTAATACACCTACGCCCTACTCACTCACCTGTCATGGTATACTCCTCCAGTATGCTTTCCATTTCGCATGCCGCAACCGGAGCCTTTCTTGCCGCAAAACTGCACAATCCCATCCTCTATGTGCCAGTAGTGCTTCTCTCACATTACGTCGAAGATTGGATTTTACATTGGGACGTTGGGACTGGGTTGTCTAATGGCACGCGCAAAAAATCGACAGCATTTATCTTGGAAATTTTTGACCTTCTTTTGGCAGTAGGTATTGTGTTAGCTATGTATCCGATTTCCACTCTACACCCCATACAAAACCTCTTAACTGGCCAATTTGGTGGGTTAGATCCGTATGTTGGTGCGTTGGTTGGATTACTGCCTGATTTTCTTGAAGCCCCTCGTAATTTTTTTCGTTGGAACCCTCCATTTTTGAAGCCGATCAATGCTTTCCATCACGCTATTCACCGCTCAACGCCAAACATCATTAAAGGGCTATGGCCGCAACTTGTGTTGCTTTCCGGACTGTGGATTTTTCGATAAACGTTTTACCCTTGGCTAGATTTTGATTGTCCTACCTTGTCGATTTACTCGATGTGGTATCATAACGCCATTGCCGAGATGCTGGAATGGTATACAGTCCAGTCTCAAAAACTGGTGGGCGCAAGCCCATGAG
>CAYILC010000039.1:0-8038 GCA_964364145.1 uncultured Pseudomonadales bacterium | reverse complement strand
ATGCGCCATCCGTTTTCCGCAGATTTTTTCTCTACTTGTTTTCCTCCGAGCTTTTCATACAAAATTTCAAAATTTTCTAGGCCACAAAAAGAAGTATACACTTTAGAGCCTTCGGCTATACATCCACCTCCCTTCTGGTGAACCAGCGCCGTCCACTTTACAGCATCAAAAATGCCTTCCATAGTATCCTCAACCGGCAACACAAAACAGTTTGCGAGTTGATTCTGCGGCGTTCCCGCGTTGTTGAGCGTTCGGCCACCTGGCAAGAACTCAAACTTGGTCATGACTTCATAAAATACCTCTGCCCATTTTTTCTTTTTCGATGGTGTTTTTTCTACACCAGCTAAAGTGTGCGCAACACGGCGAAACATCTGACCAGGAGTCTCTGTCGCTTTTCCATCAAGATTATGAATAAGGTATCGCCTCTCAATCACCTTGAGTTGGTTAATCGAAAGTTGGAGATCGTTCTTTACTCCTAATGCGGTTTCTACTTTGCGGATTTTTGCGTGTTCGGCACGATACAAAATGTACGCCTTCGCGGTGTTGAAATGACCACCTGCCATTAACACCTGCTCAACCGTGTCTTGAACTTGCTCAACCGTGACTGGTTCTTTGCGAATACCCACAACTTTTTCCAGAATGTCGCGGACTATTTCTGAAAGACGCCTCGCCTCTTTGAAATCGAACTCGTGTGTTTCGTTATTCGCTTTGACAATCGCCAGCTCAATTTTCCCCACAGAAAACGGGGTTGCTCGACCGTCGCGTTTGATAATTGTGGTGATGAGTTGATCCATACTATTTTTTTTCTGGGTTTTCTGATGTTGTTTTTTCCGGTTCGTATAATGGATGCCCGCCTCGAGTTGCGGCCTTTATCTTGTAGTATTCACGTGTTTGTTCTTTCTCTGTCATTTTCGGCGAAAATAATTTTTCCGGATATTTGATCGCGTTTTTTGCGACCTTTTTTTCAAACGCTGAAGCAATATCGATATCCAATCGAGTCCCAAGATTGATAAGCCACCAGAGAACATCGCTCATCTCCTCGCTGATCGCCTCCTTAATTTTTGCGTTGCGCGCAACCTCGTCACCAGTAAGCCATTGAAAGTGCTCTAATAATTCTGATGCCTCTAAAATGAGTGAGAGTGCGAGATCTTTAGGATCTTCTTTTGTCCATCCTCTTTTTGAACGAAATACTTGAATATGTTTTCTAAGATCTGCGATTGTGGTGGTTTTGTCGTTCAGTGTACTTTTCATTGAGTTCATGGTCTCTCTTTTTACACTGTTTTCTTGTAATCATCAATCATCAATCGATGATCGAAGGCAATATTTTCCGGAAGATCGTCAAGCGAAAACCATCGCGCTTCGGCAACCTCATGTTTTTCTGCTGTAAAGTCGTCTCGAGGAACTTGAACAACAAATGCGAGATCGATGTTCTGCCGGCCATCTTTATCCCGATCCAGTGCATCATATGCTTTAAAAAAAGTCGCGTGATCGGCTGTTATTTGGGCTTCTTCTTTGAGCTCCCTCAATGCACACTGCTCGAGCGTCTCATCCCAATCAACATACCCGCCAACCAACGCCCACCACCCTGCCTGCGGATTACGCGCACGTTTAATGAGGAGAATTTCATTTTTCTGATTGAGCACGAGCGTTGACACAGTCATGTTTCGGGCATTAAATCGGGCGCAGTGTTCGCAAAATGAGCTCTTTGGGATTTTTCCGGTAGGATAGTTTGTCCAGGTGGTGATGATTAAGTTGTTAGACATGTACTCCTGTTTTGTCTAATTTGTTTTCAAGGTAATCTAAAAAAACTTGTTCATTCATTTCAATTGCTCCACTCAATTCTTGAAAAAGTTTATCTCCTGCAACATAGGAAAATTGTTCTTCCACCGCTCTGCCGAAAACAAAGCCAAACATTCCCAAACCCATACTTAGTAAAAATAAACTTACTCCTACACTATTATCCACTGAAGTTAATTTTTCGCTAAAAATACTTACTAACCATGTTGTAAGTAATGGCGGAGTTAAAGCCAAAGTTGCAATAAGTGCTCTCTTCTCAAGTATTTTTCTCCTATGTTCTAATTCATGTGCGAATGTCCAGGATATTTCAGGTTTCAATGCACGAACCAGCTGTCTCTTTATGAATTCTTTTGCTCTGGTCTGTTGTTCTTCTGGAGTAAGTGTATTTGAGAGTGTTCCTTTTCTTGAAGCCTTGAGATAATCTGATCTCCTTTTTCTATTTCCTTTTAATAAACTCCTATGAAAATCTGTACCTAGTGTTTTCATTGCCATATATGGCCAGTTTGTTGGAAACAATGGTGAGGATATTATTTTCGTGACCAGATCATCTTCATCTACTTTGTCTTTTGTAAGAACCTCGTAGATTCCAGCTAGTGCTTTCATAAAACTTTGTTGGTAAATAAGTATCCTTTTTTTCGACATTTCATATCGAGCCAAAGTCGTTGGACTTTCTTCATTCGTGAGAACAACGGATGAAAGAAGATTTTCAGGGAACCCAGCTTGCAATAATACTTCTCGTGCTTTTTGCGTATTTATAGAAAAAATTGCTTTTTCTGGAGACATCTTTTCTAACTGAAATGTAAAACTTTCGGGTTGATCAGTCAGAGTTTCACTTGTAGACATATTGTTGTTTGGCATATTTTTCTCTTGCTAAGAGCGAGATTTTACCTGTCGAACATCTCCAGGGCGAGGGGTGCCCTGCGATGTGAGACAGCGTTAAATCGAGCACTTACTCCATCCACAATCTGGACAGCTTACGCATCCACTTTCGAATCGTAGTGATGCGGAGGCACATTCTGGACAGATTTCTTTTGCTCCACTTGCGGGCTTACTGGTGTGTACATGTATCGCCTCCACACTTACACCATGTTTCCCTATCTTCACAGCCGCATCTTTCGATAATTTGCTTTCCCTGCCGGCAACACTCAACACTTGGTCCATTTTGCTGCCATCTCGATAGATCGTGATGCCTTTGAGCCCAAGCTTCCATCCCAACATATAGGCCTTTTTGACATCCTCAACCGTTGCGTTGTGCGGAAAGTTTATAGTCTTGCTCACAGAATTGTCTATCCATTTCTGCCATGCCGCCTGAATGCGCACGTGCCATTCCGGCGCGATTCCATGTGTTGTGGTAAAGATTTTTTTATCTTCTTTACTCAACTCTTTCACATTATCAACATTCCCGTCTTTGAGTACTTGCTTCATAATGTTCTCGATGGTTTCTTTGTCAAATTTCTCGCTCAAGTAATCGCCAAACACTGGATCCGCAATGGTGAATTTACGTGTTGGCGCGTTCTTGGTACTGTCTTCATTAAAGCCTCGGCGCACTTGCACTAATGAAAATACCGGTTCAATGCCAGAGCTTGTGTTTGCAAACAACGAGATCGTCCCAGTAGGCGCGATCATCAATAACGCGCAGTTGCGATATCGCTCGGTGCTACCCGCATACACAGAGATGTCAAAGTTTGGAAACGGCCCGCGTTGTTTACCTAATTCGATGTTCGCTTCCTCGGCTTTCTTGCGCATGAACTTGGCAATACGCTCAGCCACCCGCACCGCCTCATTGGAATCGTACGGAATCTTCATGCGATACAGCATGTGCGCGAACCCCATCACTCCCAACCCAATGCGCCGATTCCCCTCCTTTACCATCTGCCGAATTTCTTCAAGCGCGTAGGTGTTCACCTCGATCATATTATCCAAAAACCGTATTCCAAGTTTGACCGACTTTTCCAAGTCTTCCCAATCAATCTCCCACTCGCCTTTTTTATTTTTGACAAGGTGGCGGTTGAGGTCGATAGAGTTTAGGTTGCATGATTCATAGGGCAAAAGAGGCACTTCTCCGCACGGATTTGTCGCATCCAACACGCCCAAACTTGGTGTTGGGTTGTCTTCCTGTAATCGATCTAAAAATGCTAACCCAGGATCGCCGGTTGCCCACGCGTGTTCAGCAATCAAGTCAAAAATTTCGCGTGCTTTCACCGTGCGCCATGTCTCGCCATTGCGCGGGTTAATGAGATCCCAATCTTTGTTCGCCTGCACCGCCTCCATAAACTTGTTTGAAGCGCCAACCGAGATATTAAAATTTTTAACCGTGCCATCCTGATCTTTCAAGGTAACAAAATCGATAATGTCCGGATGGTCAGCATTTAAAATTGCGATATTTGCACCTTGGCGTTTCGCGCCCTGCAAAATTTGCGATAGTGCTGCTGAAAAGGCCCTTAGAAAATCCACTGGACCAGATGAAGATTTTGGAACATTTTTGACTTTGTCCCCATGCGGTCGAATCTTTGAAAAATTAAAACCTGTGCCGCCATTATTTTTATGAACCACAGCGGCATCACCCAACGTCTTAAAAATTTGCTGAATACTATCTTCTATGGGCAACACAAAACAGCTAGACAACTGACCAGTACCACCAGGATTCCCTGCCTCAAACATTGCTTTACCCGCACACACAAACTTGAAGTTCACCATGCGCTCATAGAACTTTTTGGCTGTTTCGTCCACGATTCCGTTTTCTCCCCACTGAATCTCGGCCTTTGCCATGTGCCGAGCCACACGCCACAACATCTCGCCAGGCGTCTCAATCACTTTACCGTCCATGTCTGTTCGCAGATATCGTTTTTTGGAAACTTCTAATGCTGTTTCTGTTAACAATGGTTCGACAATAGCGTGTTTTTTGGCAAACTTCTGTTGCTTTTTTTCACCGAATAAAATGTAGTACTTTGCTGTTGCAAAGTACCCTGCTTCAGCAATTGTTGGTTCGACAACATCGCGGATCTGTTGAACTGTAATGATTTCCCCATCAATTTTCACTCCCCCAAGTTTTGCTTCAACTTTTTTCGAGATTCCAGCTGACTCTTTATTGCCAAATTCACCAGTATCTCGACCGGCGTGCTCAATAGAAGCAGTAATCTTCTGAAGAGAAAATGGAACGATTGTTCCGTCACGTTTTTTGACAGAAGTTATTGAAAGTTTCATATTTCGCGTTCTTTCACATAGGCAAGATACTGTGTTAATCCACGTTTATGGCTACTATCCCAGTCCAAACTGAGAACTTTCTCTGTCGAAATCCATCTAAACGCATCGTGCTCTTCATTTAACACAATGTTTCCACTTTTCCATTTTCCGGTTATCCCTATGGCAACCGTACGAACATTTTCTTTGCCAAGACTCTTCATCCAGAAGTCCCAACAGAGTATTGGTCGACCAATCTCGATTTCAACATTTCCAATCTCCTCTCGTATCTCTCTCTGAATTCCCTCACGTAATGACTCATCAATCTCCACACCTCCCCCAGGAAAATCCCATTTCCCCCAAAGTGTTTTCTCGTTGCTTGAAATTGAAGCGAATCGTACCACAAATAGCTCATTTTTTTCGTTTGTAATAAAAATCTTTTGTGCGACACGAAAAGTTTTTGGTTCTTTCATAATGTCCATTTCTCATTTATACAATACATTTACTCCACGCGCAGCTTGGGCAGGTAAAGCATCCTTCTTGAACCACCAACTCGACACCACATTCCGGACAAGGTTCCTCTCCAGGTTTCACCTTCACTAAGGCCGAACCAACAAATGCTTCGTTCGTGAATGTTTTCCCATCTTCTTCACGCTTCCTCTGTGTTTCTCCTGTCTCCAACACAACCTTGCTTCTGCTTCCGGTCACATACACCGTCATTCCCTTGAGCCCCATCTTCCACCCTTTGAAATACGCTTTCCACACTTCATCTTCTGTGGAGTCTGCCGGAAAATTAATGGTTTTAGAAATCGCATTGTCTACAAATCGCTGCAGTGCCGCTTCCATCTCCACATGCTCCTCTACAGGAACATCACCGGATACCACAAACACCTCGCGAATTTCTTTTGGAACCTCTGGAATATCTTGACATGTGCCTTTTTCGCGTACTTTTTCAAAAATTGTTTCGCATTGATTCTTATCAAAACCTGCACGCATCAACGCATCTTTAAATAAACGACTTTCGTATGAAAGTTCACGAAAGTCCTGATTCATTTTTTCGGCTCCTTCGTGCGTACGCATTACGTAACTTAGGGCAAATGCCGGCTCACAGCCATATCCTTCTAAACCGGCAATTGTGGCAATTGCGCCGGTAGGTTGAATTGTGTTTTGACAACTGTTCCGTATGCCTATTTTTTTGATACTAGATTCTAGTTTCCCCCAATCTAGTTTAGGCATTCCAAAGTTCTTCGTATACGGATGCAATGCTTTTGGAATACTCCACGGCTTGATATTTTTTGTTTTCATCACCGTAATATTTGATTCACTATAGTCATATCGACTTCCCTTGATTCCCGGGAAAGCCCCACGCTCTCGCGCTAAGATATTTGAGGCATACATTGTGTGAAATCGGATGAACTCCATGACCTGTTCGGAAAACTCTACTCCATCTTTACTCCCATATCGCACGCCAATCATGTACAACATGTCGGCAAGACCCATGATGGAAACGCCAATGCGGCGATTGCGTTTAGCCGCTTCTTCCAAAGCCGGAACAGCAGAAACGTATTTGTTCGCGTCCACCACGTCGTCCAACCACCGAACCGTAAGCTCCACGGTTTCGGCCAGTTTTTCCCAGTCTACTGAATATGGAAATATGCCTTTTTTCTTTGTATCTTCTTTGATGTGCTCGGCTAAGTTAATCGAGGCCATACAGCAGTTTTCGTAGGGTAATAAATATTGCTCTCCACACGGATTTGTCGCCTCCAGCTCCCCTTGCGACGGCGTTGGATTTTCGCGATTCGCTGCATCCAAAAACAACACTCCCGGCTCACCATTACTGTGTGCGAAATGTACAATATCGTGGAATAACTCTCGCGCCTTCACTTTTTCCCACACCTCGCCATTTCGGGGATTAATAAGTGGGAACTCTGTATCTTTCTCTACCGCTTCCATAAAAGCATCGGTCACGCCAACAGAGATATTGAAATGCTCAATCGTCCCTTCTTTTTCCTTGCAGTGAATGAACTCGCGAATGTCCGGATGGTGCACTGGTAATACCGCCATACACGCTGATCGCCGTCCTCCACCTTGTCCAATGATCCAAAACGCCGTGTCATACACCTTCAAAAATGAAACCGCGCCGGTAGCTTTTCCTTTCGACGACGCAATAGAGTCACCTTTGGGTCGAACGCGGCCAAATGAAAATCCCACACCACCGCCCGATTGTAAAACCAACACCGCGTCGCGCAGTGTGTTAAAAATAGCGTCTTGTGACCGACCAGTATCGTCACTAATCGGCAACACAAAACAGTTGGCAAGTTGTCCCCAGCCTGTTCCGGAGTTTGCCAAGGTGCGACCGTTCGGCACAAATCGAAAATCCTGCAACAGGTCAAAAAACTTCTTCTCAACTTCCTGTGGAGTTGAACCATCGCGATAGTTGTGCTCGGCTTGTGCAACCGTTCGCGCTGTACGCGCTAAAATATCCTTTATTGTCTCTGTTGGCTTACCCTGATCGTCACGCAACGCGTACCTATTTATCATGACTTCTTGCGCGTTTGGCGTGAGTTTTTTCATATCGCGTGCTTTACTTTTTTGTTTTCGTTCTGAATCTTACCACCCTCAACCTTTAACACGCGAATCTCTTGCTCAAAGTCGTGGATTGTTTGGAAGTCGCGATACACGCTGGCGAACAGGAGATACGATACAGGGTCGATCTTGCGCAACCGATTCATCACGAGCTTTCCAATCTCCCAACTTTTTATCTCGTTTGTTTCCCGCAATCGCAGTTTCCGCTCTATCTCTTCAATAAGTTTTTCAACATCCTCAAGTGAAATGGGACGCTTCCATGTTGCCTTCATTAAACCTTTGCGAATTTTCTCTCGATCAAATGGTTGAGTTTCGCCGTTCTTTTTTACAACCGTAAGATCAACGCCTTCAACGCGCTCGTATGTGGTAAAACGTTTTCCACATTTTGAGCATTGTCGACGGCGACGCATGGAAGGAGAATCCGTTACTACACGGCTTTCCAAGACGGCAGAATCATCGTACGAACAATACGGAC
>CAYILC010000038.1:0-8201 GCA_964364145.1 uncultured Pseudomonadales bacterium | reverse complement strand
TAAGGAAACGTGATATGACAAACCACAAGCCCCCAACAAGCAGTAACACTCCTAAAACAAGCGGCAGGAATCGAAATGGTGATTGTTTCACATCGTTTGGCGTTGCGGGTTTAAATCCTGGTTGTTCTTTGGGCGGTGGTTGTGTCGCAATTGGAATGCCGGTCTTCTCGGATGTAGGGATTCCTGGAAATACCGAGCCTCCGGAAGAAATTGGTGAAACACGCATTGGGGTGGGAGCGATTGGAGAAATTGGCTTAACTGCGACTGATTTTTGCGGAACTTGGGATCCCTGATTCGGCATCGAGCTCATCGTTCCCACAGGTGGTCTGGGTGAAAACTGTTGTGTGGCCGAAGCGACTGAAGAAGATTGTGGGGGTACAGGCCTTGGCATAACTTGGGTAGGTATAATTTGGGTTGGCATACCTTGGATCGGCATCACTGAAGTTGGTTTGGTTAGAACTGGCATAACGGGTGTAGGAGCGTTTACTTCAGAAGATTTTTTTGACAACAGCGTTGAGGGTTGTTCTGCTGGCAACTGCGGCATTGGGTGTGTTGGAGACATTGGTTTCACTGGCGGCATTATTGGAGATGTTTGAGGAAGTTTCTGAGGAAATGTCTGAGAAGGTGTTTGCGGAAATGTTTGAGCCGCACCAACCGTCCCTATCGTCCCAGGTTTCATTGTAGGATGTACAGGCAACACAGATGGTTGGACAGGTTGCCCAACAGAGGGCATAACCGGATCTGCCATAACTTCTCTTTCTTCTTGCTTCACTTTATACTACAACACATGGGATCGTCGCCACAAGCAATCAGGCGCGCGGTAGTCAGGCGCGTTCTTGAACGCATCTTCCGATTGCTCGGCTTAGTTATTGCGGTATGTTTTGCGGTTGGCATTCCCCTTCTCTATCGATCATATAAACATCGAGTTTTGCCCGGAGTGTTTATAGAGGGTATTTCGGTGGGAGAAAAAACTGCCGATGAGGCTCGCGCGCTCATAGAGAAAAATCCACAATATGCGATTCCAGATACTCTAACTCTTACCGTCGCCGATCATATATTTTCAACTCCTTCCGCATCTTTGCAGATAAAGCGCAATGATATTGATGCCGTTGTGAGCGCTATGGCCGTTGGAAGAGGAAAAAATGTTCTTGAAAATCTTCGAGAAATTGGACAGTTGTTCATCTACGATACACACATACCCCTGATATACGTTGTTGATCGGGAACAAGCGGTTCTGTGGGGACAGTCTATAGCAAAACAGGTGAATATGGTCGGGGCTTTGCCGACAGTTAAGTTGGGCGTCTCGGGCAATGTGAGCTCTTTGGTCATTTCTCCTGGGACTGTCACGCAAACGCTTTCTCCCCCTGTCTTTGCTGATGCGCTAAGTGCATATCTTTCCACATATAATTCGTCAAAGAATCAACAGTTTATTGCGCCAATAGAAACTGTTCAACCCTTGAGTGCAAATGAGGTTAGTGCCATTAAAAAACGCGCTTCCGCGATCGTTGGCAAGTCGCTCACCTTCTCCATCGATGATAAAAAACAAAAACTTAATGACCAAGGTGTTATTTCATTGTTTGCGTTGCCGGTTGGATATACAGATGCCGCAGTTGAAAAAATGGTCACAAACTGGTCGGCCATCATTGAACGTCAAGTGCAAGAACCAGCCATGACGATTGAGCAAGATAAAGTAACTGCGTTTACTCCTCCACGAAATGGTCGAAGCTTAGATGTTGCGACAGCAAAGGCAAGACTTTTGGAAGCATTGAAGAATGTAGAAATGCCAACAATAGCGAAAGAAGATCAACCAAAAGAAATTGCTCTTCCATTTATGACTTTCGAGCCAAAAATGAAGTTGTCCTCGTTAAATTCATTAGGGATCAACGAGCGAATCGGGTTTGCAGAGTCTTTTTTCTATCACTCAATTCCCAACCGTGTGCATAACGTTGAGCTCACCGCGCGTCGTGTGAACTTGACTTTAATTCCGCCCGGCGGCGAGTTTAGTTATAATAAAACCGTTGGTGATGTGTCTTCAGCAAATGGGTGGCTGCAGGCGCATATCATCAAACAAGGGCGCACTGTTCTTGGCGATGGCGGTGGGCTGTGCCAAGGTTCTACAACATTGTTCCGCGCCGCACTAAACGCCGGCCTGCCAATTGTTGAACGGCGCGGGCATAGTTATAGAGTTGGATACTATGAACAAAACTCTCCTGCTGGTATTGACGCAACGGTATTCGCTCCTTCTGTGGATTTTAGATTTAAAAATGACACTCCAGCAACCATTTTGATTACCATGACAGTGGATCCAAAAAACTACTACATGCTGATTGAGTTCTGGGGCACAAGCGATGGTCGAAAAGCAGAGATCAGCGACATTACATTGTTTAATGTGACGCCGGCGCTTCCAACGATTTACCAAGACGACCCAACCTTGCCTCCGGGTACGTTGAAGCAAGTGGACTTTGCTGCGGGTGGGGCGAAAACGAGCTTTCATTATGTTGTGACACGGAATGGAGAAAAACTTCAGGACCAGGTGTTCAAGACGACGTATCAGCCGTGGGCAGCGGTGTACTTGAGGGGGATATGACTCGAATAGTTACCACTGCAATTTGACGTAAAAGAACTTCTCAAGATACCGATCGCCAGATTTGACCGTTTCCACCACATCAGTAATAAACTCCTCGTCGAATTGACTTTTATGCATTCGCATTGCAGCCTTTTTTGTTTCAAGGTCTTCTGTGTAATCAAAATCAAAGGTGCACGTGATCTCATCGGTAAGAAGAATGTCGTACATCGTGTGTGGCTCAATCCCTTCTTTGGCATGCTCTGGAAAAAAAGAAGCATCGCGAGCAAATGGATAGACAGCATCCATTACGGCCTCACCATCTTTGTATTGGAGACAAGTGAAGTTTGTCTTTGAAACTTTAAGAAACGCTAATGCTTGCGCTTCTTCTTCAATTCGCTGCTTGGAAAGATCGTCTTCTGAAATCTGTTTATCACCACTTCCGCGGGCACCATTCGTCACCACTACAACATAAACATTTTTACTGTCTTTGCGGAGTTTATTGATGAGCGCGCCGAAGTACACAAGCGAATCGTCTGGGTGGGCTGTAACAATAAGAATATTCTTTTTTTCTTTAAAAATATGGTCATATGTGAACATGGGGGTATTATATCAAAAGACACAGTGCTTCATTAGCATCCGAACATTGTAGTGTTCGGCTTCGCTTCAGAACTTACGGGTCCTGTATAATACAATCCATGTCTTTAATGGATTTATTAGATAGAAGAGCAACATATGCTGCCAGAAGATATGCCCCTGAAATTGGATCTGATCTTATTCAACAGTTTCCTGAGAGACTTCCAGAACTTTTTCGTGCACTTTTTTCTTTGAAACAGATTATAGAGATTCTTGAAATCCAGAAGTTATATCCACATGCTGCTCTAAAGACATTGATAAATGCAGCAAATTATGCACTTCAAGGATATTATGGACAGGATTTTGTGGCGAGTGATATTAGTTTTAAGGGACTTATGAATCCAGAAGAAGTTGCAGACATACATCGTCAGATTAAAAAGGCGTGTGGTAAACGATTGGTTGGGAGATCTTGGTTAGGGTCAGAACAAATCTGGTTGGATGAAGAGACACAATTTCTCAAGAGTCTAAAAGCAAATCCAGAGTTTAGGCTCGCTACCGATAGAAAGAACAGCGGTCCTGATTATGCAAAAATCGCCGAAGAACTGAATGCTAAATTCCATAAGGGAATGAATATTCGTACGAAACAGACAGTGAAAATCAAAATCTATAGAATATGAGGGTGTGCGTGATGAGAATCTTCACAGTGTAATATGTTTGATAAGAAATCGATGAATGGATAAAGAATGGAAGGGTTCTGTTTGACATAACACAGACACCCAAACAAACTTCACAATTATAAACACAATCTCCTCACCAATTCACTTTTTGTAATCTTTCTGTAAGGTTTGGAGTGTAGAATCGTACGCATGATTCTTTCACCAGGACAATATACAAGACTTGCTGATCTTTTTTTGGATCTTTCAAAAGCATCAAGTATTGGAGTGATTGTGAGTCCTGCTTTGCAAAAAGGAGAATTCATGGGGATTATAAGCACTATTTATTTACTGTTTGTCACTACTAGCTCTATACTCATATCACTGTACTTACAAGGAAGAAAGGAGATTTTCGATGATGTTTTCCACTCTAGATCTTGGCATTGGTATTAGTACAATCATTCTTATGCTTTTTATGATCATCGTGCTTATTATTGTGCACGACTATCCTCGCGATCCACGTCAGCCGCAACGCAAAACGCCACTTCGATAAAATCCTAATAACTTTTTTTGTAATCGCAACCCAACTTATCCAGGCTGTTATAATACCCGCATGGACAAGACGTTTATTCCAAAAAATCATGAGCAAGCACTCTACAAACTGTGGGAGACCGCCGGTGCGTTCAAACCGAACTTGATCAGCAAAAAAGAACCGTTCTCAATTCTATTACCTCCACCAAATGCCAACGCCTCACTCCATGTTGGTCAGGCCATGTATGTCATCGAGGATATTCTCATCCGTTGGAAACGCATGCAAGGTCACCCCACTGTTTGGATTCCGGGTACTGATCACGCGGGATATGAAACGCAGTACGTCTATGAAAAATACCTAGCAAAAAAAGGAACTTCTCGATTTAACTTTGATCGTGAAACACTGTACAAAGATATTTTCGCATTTGTAAAAGAAAACTCTGGACTCATTGAAGAACAACTTAAAATTCTGGGCTTTTCATTGGATTGGGATCGCAAGACGTTTATGCTAGACGACAAAGTTATTAAGATTGTCTACTCAACATTTGAGAAAATGGTGAAGGACGGATTGATCTATCGAGATAACTACATTGTGAACTACTGTCCAAAGTGCGGAACAACGTTCGCCGACTTGGAAGTTACGCACCTCGAAAGAAAAGATCCACTGTACTACATCAAGTATGGCCCATTTGTTATCGCTACAGTACGACCGGAAACAAAGTTCCGCGATACAGCGCTAGCGGTTAACCCGAAGGACAAAAGATATTCCAAGTATCTAGGTACTAGTATCCAGATACTGGGGCTACTGGGCCCAGTCAAGATGACCGTGATCGCCGACGAGGAAGTTGATCCAAAATTCGGTACCGGCATCATGAAGGTCACGCCCGCGCACGATCCGCACGACTTTGCATTAGGTAAAAAATATCATTTGCCGGTTACGCCGATTATTGATACTCGCGGTAAGATGGATTTCTCGTGGTACTTGGCTGAGCACAACGAAAAAAATACCGAACCAAAATATCTTGAACGAGCGAAACTTTATCATGGTAAAAGTGTGACAGAGATGCGCAAGTTGATGCGTGCCCATTTTGAAGAAGATGGATTGTTGGAAAAAGTAGACGAAAACTACACCCACAGCGTTGCTGTTTGCTACAAGTCTGGCCACGACATCGAACCGTTAGTGCTTCCAAACTGGTTTGTGAAAATGCGTCCACTTGCCGAACCCGCAATCGCGGCCGCAAAAGTGGGCAAAATAAAGTTTGTTCCAAAGCGATTTGAGAAACAGTATTATCAGTGGCTCGAAAAATTTATTGACTGGCCGATCTCGCGACAAGTTGTGTGGGGCGTGCGTATTCCGGTGTGGTACTCGGTGAAAGAAAATCCAAGTATGGAAGTAACATTTCTAAACACAAGCACAGAGCGTGTAATTGGTGTGGTGAATGAACTGCTTAAAACATATTCGCTAGAAGAAATTCGTACCGGTTTGCAAACGCTAAGAACTCCAGCCAATGCAACATATATTGTGAGCGATCCCTCCCCCGGCCCCGATTATCTTCCGGAAACCGACACCTTTGATACGTGGTTTAGTTCCGGTCAATGGCCACTTACTACGCTCAATTATCCCAACGGAAAAGACTTCAAAACTTTCTATCCCACAAGCGTGTTGGACACTATGTGGGACATTTTATTTTTTTGGGTTGCGCGTATGATCATGTTCGGCATTTACCTCACCGGCGAAGTACCATTCAAAACCGTGTATCTTCACTCTATGGTGACCGATGAAAAAGGTCAGAAGATGAGTAAGTCTAAGGGCAACGTTATTAACCCAATCGAGATTGTGAACGAGTTTGGGGCAGACGCACTACGCATCGCGTTGGTTGCAGGATGTGCACCGGGCAATCCAATCGCTTTAAGCAAAGAAAAGGTGAAAGGATATCGCAATTTTGGAAATAAAATCTGGAATATCGGCCGATATATCTTCATGTTGAAAGAACAAGATGCAACACTTTCATACGATGAAAAAAAGGTCGATAAAACATTTACAATAACTGTTCAAACTCTGGTAAAAAACACCACAAAACAACTTTCGTCATTTCGATTCTCTGATGCCGCATTAGGTCTGTATGATTTCGTGTGGAATGATCTTGCAAACACCTATCTTGAAACATCAAAAGAAAGCAAAGATAAAGTGCTCATGTTTAACACGCTCGTGTATGCCTTCACCACAAGTCTTAAACTCCTTCATCCATTTATGCCGTTTGTGACAGAGGCTGTATGGCAAGAGTTTAAAAAAGAAGGATTGGTAGAAGAGCCGCAGTTGATCTCGGCAAGTTGGCCAAAATAGCGAATCAAAAAAAAATTATTTCAATTCTGAAGCCAACGTGAAGCCTTTAGTTTTATAAAATTTATCAAAACTGAAGATTGCATCTGCTTTATTTTTCTCTGCTATTGCCGCAATAACACAGTCAAATAATGTATGTTTTTTGCTTCCGGTGGGACTAAAATAGTCAACAGCATTTTGAAGATCTTCGTGTCCAACCTCAGCGACTTCAACATGTGGATCTGTGAAAACAACTGCTGTTCCATACGCTGTTGCTCCACTATTGAGCTTTCCTTGGAGTGCTGTTGTCGCCTCCAAGATTGCAGTAGATGGATAGATCACTCGAGCATGCACTGTATTTAAATGTTCAGAAATCGTCATTGCTAAATCGTGATTCGCGTCATCAGGAAATGCTTGGGCAACAATCGCATCTGCATCAACAACAATAATCGGTGGAGTATTCATATTACTTCTTCCGTATCCCCCAGACATATTGATCTAAGTTTTGAGACAAATCTTTTGGTCCCTTTGCCCGATATTTCTCTCCAACATCAGCAAGTTTTAACAGTGCCTGAGCAGAAGTGTTATCTTGTTTTTGCACATCACCCATTCCTTTTTCTAGGGCATAACGAATGATCTCAGCTTTACTTTTCTTCTGTCTGGCAGCTGCATGAACAATTTGAGTATTTAGATGATCTGGAATATATAAATAGGTTTTGAGCATGTTGCATGTATAACATGTTGTATAATATGTTGTCAATAAGAGAAAATCTTAAATTTCACTCACATTTCAAAGATTGTTTCCGCATTTTATTTGACCTTCCTCTCCCCTAACGCAATAATGCATCTATTGTGCGAACTCTAACTCGAATCCAGAAAAATATATATATTCGGTGCGTTGTTTCTTTCGCGTATTGTGTTTATGCAATTGAGCGTTTCTTCGCGCTCCCTCAATACGTCTTTCTCACGTGTTGTATCGTGATTCTAGTTCTGGCGAGCATTGTTTGTTGGGAGCCGTTTTTGTGGGAAAAGATCGGCTTAGAGATCTCCCCGCAAACATCAACGGACTACGTGCGTGTTATACGCATGGCTCACTTGTTGGGCGATCCACTTTTTGCAGAATCATTGTATGTGCAGATACTCCCCTATCTTTTTACTCAACAAGAAAAAAGAACGTTTCGAGAAGAAGTGTATCCACAGGAGCGTTTAGAGTTATTGCGAGCGTTTTGGTCAAGCGTCTTGCAACTCCAACCAACAAGTCGCGAGGCCTTTGCGGCGTTAACACTGATCCATCATAGTTTGCAGGAAAAAGAAACAGAGGAATCTACGTTAGAAACATGGAAAAATATTGAACCAAATGATCGGAGACTTCCGATGTTAGAGAAAAAATAGTTCGAGCTGAATTTTCAATGAAGAAAAAATCACTTCTCTTCTTTTTTCTCGGCAGGTTTTGTAGTAGCTGTAGGAGCTTTTGTAGGGCTGGCTTTAGGAGCACCGGCTTTTGCGTCTTTTGCATCAGCAGCAACATCCTCAGCGCCCTCCCCACCCTCTTTCTTCG
>CAYILC010000037.1:1038-8403 GCA_964364145.1 uncultured Pseudomonadales bacterium | reverse complement strand
GCCAAAAGCGATGATCTCGAAATGGTAAGGAATGGTAAACACGAGAGGATGAAAAAATCTGCCCATGGATGAGTTAACCAAAATCGAGGTGAATCCTCTACCAACTTCTGATCTTGCCGTTGAACCGTCTCCCAAGTCTTCTGATATTTCTGTTTCTGAACCGGATCCAAAGAAGAAAAATCATGGGAAGATCTGGAAAACCCTTGGAAAGATTTTTCTCGTTTTTTTGATTATTGGTGGTATTCTCGCTGTTGTTGGATGGCGGACCTATGGGGAAATTCTCGGCGTTTTGGCAGCAGCACGCGACGTGCAGCAACCCGCGCAAGCGGCATATGAGGCGTTAAAATCTCAAGACTTGATCAAAACGGGCGAGCATATTCAAGTAGTTGAACAGAAGGTAACAGATCTTCAACAGCGATATAGTCGTTTATCTTGGTTAAAACCTGTGCCGTTTGCCGGTGCCTACTATCGTGATGGCGAACATGCCATAAACGCAAGTGTGGCGGGGATGAACGCGGCAAAGATCGCGGTTCAGGCAGTAGAGCCGTATGCGGACGTTCTTGGATTTAGCGGGAAAGGCAGTTTTACTGGTGGGTCGATTGATAATCGGTTAAAGCTCATATTGGGAACACTTTCTAAAGTTACTCCAGTAGTGGATGAACTGGGAGCGAAGTTAGAGATTGTAGGTAAAGAGTTGGCGCAGATTGATGAAAAACGATATCCGGAGAGCTTCCGAGGGACGGCAATTCGGCAGAAAATTGTGACGGCAAAGGAAGTGAGCGCTGGTGCTTCTCAAGCCTTGGAGCAAGCCAAGCCGGTGTTGCAGGTACTGCCGTCAATTGCGGGTTCGGATGGCAAACGTAGGCGCTATTTTATCTTATTTGAGAACAATAATGAGTTGCGGCCAACCGGTGGTTTTATGACCGCTTTTGCCACGTTATTGGTGGAGGATGGTCGCGTGACGGCGGAGAGGTCGGAGGATATTTATCAACTGGATATAAAATTCAAAAACAAACCTGAAATTCCGCCAATTCTTAAAAAGTATCTTACCACCGAGAAACGTTGGAATCTTCGCGACATGAACCTATCGCCGGATTTTAAAAACTCTATGGATGTTTTCTGGTCGTACTACTCAAAGTTGCCTGGTGAAAACGCCAAGGATATTGACGGTATTATCGCGATCGATACGAGTGTGTTAGAAAAACTTGTCGAAATCTTAGGACCAGTTGAAGTTCCGGGGTATGGCACCTTCTCTGCGGAAAACGACAAACGATGCGACTGTCCACAGATCATCTATGCACTTTCCGAGATTGTGGACCGACCAACGCCATTTTTGCGCACAAATCGCAAAGGGATTATTGGGCCGATGATGCGCTCGGTGTTAGAGAAGGCGTACTCTGCTCCACATCAGCTTTGGCCGCAATTGTTTGGTGAGAGTTGGGCGAGTATCCAGGCAAAACACGTTCAGTTCTATTTCTTTAATGAGGAAGCGCAGAAGGCTGCTGAGTCTATTGGTGTTGCCGGTCGCGTAAAAGAAACTCCGCCTGGCTTAGATTACATGTTTATTGTCGATAGCAACCTTGGCGGTGCAAAGTCGAACCTGTTTGTTCAGCAAACGGTGACGCAAGAAGTTGATTTGCCGGCAAATGGAATGGTGAAGAAAACGATAACGTTAACGTATAAAAACCCATTCCCGCCCTCGAACTGTGATCTTGAGGCAGGTGAGTTGTGTTTGAATGGGAAGCTGACAGATTGGTTAAGGATATATCTTCCACAGGGCGCGCGGGTAAGTGAGTCACTCGGATTTGATACCGGCTCAACGAAAACCACCGAAGAACTCGGTCACACGGTATATGAAGGCGTGTTTACCCTGCAACCACTTAATCAAGCAAAAATTGTGATTACCTATACTGTTCCGTACACCGATATAAAGAACTATAAAATGTTTGTGCAAAAACAAGCAGGTATTCCAAATATTACGTACTTGATGCGTGTAAACGGTGGTGAGCAAGAAGTCTTGATTGATAAGGATCAAACAGTCACGATTCCGTTCTAATCTCTGTCTGGTCCAAGGTGATTGGTGTATATGACAAAAACGTTTGCCACAGAAGGAATTGTATTAAAGCGCATTAACGTTGGTGAGGCTGACCGCGTGGTAACCCTGTTTACTCGGGGATTTGGCAAACTAGCTTGTGTGGCCAAAGGTGTTCGCAAACTGTCTTCTTCCAAAAAATCTGCGCTTGAACCTGGAATGTACTCGAAGATTTTCTGCGCCGAGTCCCGAGGCATGCCGATTCTCACGCAAGCGCAGGTTATTGAGGACTACCCCAACACGCGTGATACACTGCATGCCACGAGAAATCTTGTTCAGATTTTGGAGATTCTTGACGCGATGACGGTAGAGGAAAACGGACAGGAAGTGGTGTTTGAACAGGTGTTGGCAATTTTGCGATCAATGAACGCGCATACTTCTACGCGATCAAAGATTGCCGAAATGTTAAGAAAACTTTTGGCGGAGTTAGGATTTCACGAGGTTGATGATCGGTTTAAAACTGTGTCAGAGTTTGTCGAGCATCTCTCGGAGCGCAAAATGAAAAGTTTTGGCTACTTGACGGTGAAAGAGAAGAGCTAGGCGTTGTGAGGTTCTTTTGCAGACTTCGTTTTTGACACAAGCATGCTTTTTGCAAGTTTGACAAAGACAAGGTTTTTCTCTAGATAGAAATTGAATTTAGTGATTGCGTAAAGTCGTCTATATAGTGCCTGTTTTACGTTGGGGAGATATCGCTCCGCCCATTTGGGATCTTTTTCACGAGGAACAAGTAGATAAAGATATTGGTAATCAGCTGAAGAATTTCCTCTTCCTAAAGATTGGGCAGTAACGTGTGAATACCCAGCATCATTAAGTTCACTTTGTAGAAACTCTTGTATTCTGCGATCAATCTCTGCATAGTATGTGAAGCGATCGGCTTGTTCAAGATCCAAGAAACGAAGCAAAGTATTTGCAAATTCACCAGAAAACTTTGTTGCCTGATCTGCGATCACTTCTGAGATTCTTTTATGTTTTGAAGATTGTTCACCGGACATATTCTCTTCTTCTTTGAGTTTACCTGTATATATTCTTCTAAAACAACAATTAAACTCTAATTCAGAAGTTTACACCCTTGACGCGAAAACACAAGTCTTCTACACTTCTCTTTAGAAGAATAGTCTGCATTGATCGGGTTGGCACCCGGGAGCGGAGTCGCAAAAAGAGTATCATTCTGAAAGAATGATGAAGTAGGGTGGAACCGCCCAATTGGGTCCCTGCAGCAGAACGCTGGAGGGATTTTTTGTATATAAAGGAAAATATGATTACCCAAACAAACCAACTCAAACAAACAACTCTTGAGGAAATCACTGCCTTAAGTAAGCGCCGTGGGTTCGTGTTTCAAAACTCCGAAATCTATGGCGGACTTGCCAATCTGTATGACTATGGTCCTATGGGTGCAGCACTACTCCGCAACATTCGTAACTTATGGTGGAAAACATTTATCGAAAATCGTGATGACATGGTAGGAATGGACTCAAGCATTATTTCGCATCGAAAAATCTGGGAAGCATCCGGGCATGTGGCGGGGTTTGCCGATGCAATGATAGATTGTAAGGCCTGCAAGACGCGGACACGAGCAGATCATTTGATTGAACAGTATTTTGAGTCTAAAAATCAAACAATGAAGGTTGAAGGAAAATCGTTGGCAGAGTTCGAGGAGCTCATTCAAAAAGAAAAAATTCCTTGTCCAACGTGCAAGAAATTTGACTGGACACCTGTACGCAAGTTCAATTTGTTATTTCCAGTGCAACTGGGTATTTTGAAAGAATCGCAATCTCTAGCTTATCTCCGTGGAGAAACGGCACAAGGAATGTTTACGAACTTTAAAAATGTTGTTGATTCATCACGCGTAAAACTGCCATTCGGTATCGGGCAACTTGGAAAAAGTTTCCGCAATGAAATTACTAAAGGCAATTTTGTGTTTCGTACACTCGAGTTTGAACAGGGGGAGATCGAGTATTTCTTTGATCCGGAAAGTTCTGATTGGGAAATGCTGTACAAAACCTGGAAAAATGACATGTGGTCGTTTGTGACAAAGTCGCTTGGAATTCATGAAGAAAACTTGCGATGGCGGACGCACTCGAACGAGGAGCGCAGTTTTTACAGCAAACGCACCGAGGATTTGGAGTACCACTATCCGTTTGGGTTTAAAGAGCTCTGGGGATTGGCGTATCGCACCGACTATGATCTATCCCAACACATCAAGTTTTCAGGCATTGATTTGAGTTATGTTGATCCAAAAACCGGAAGAAAATTTGTGCCGCACGTGATCGAGCCGGCGGTGGGAGTAAATCGCCTATTCCTCATGATGTTGTGTGATGCGTATTGGTTTGACGAGGCAAAACAACGCACGGTTTTGCGATTGTCTCCTGCTTTGGCGCCATATAAGGCCGCAGTGTTTCCGTTAGTTTCAAACAAGCCCGAGCTGGTAGCAAAAGCGCGCGAACTCTATGGTATGCTGAAGAAAGATTGCGCGGTTGCATGGGACGAGCGCGGAAACATTGGAAAGCGCTACTTGGCACAGGATGAGATCGGAACGCCTGCTTGTATCACCATTGACTATCAAACGCTCAAAGATAATACGGTGACTGTTCGAAACAGAGACACAGCAGAACAAATACGAGTAAAAATCGATGAATTGAAAGGAGTTCTTGCATGAAGAAGCTCATCATTATTGCGATTGGTCTTGTTGTGTTGGTGGGATTAATTGGTATTGTGTCCATGAAAAAAGTAAAAACATCGAAAGAAATCGCCTCTACTCCAACACCGCGGCCAAAACTCACAATCGCCTCAAACACAGTTCCGATTGAAGAACGCCCTTTTGTGATGATCGAGCCCACCGCGGCTCGCGAAGTCGTGTTAAGTATCCAAACCTTGCCAAAAACAGCCGAGAACGTAGAATTTGAGTTGCAGTATTCTTCAGCCGAGAAAGAAGAGGCGGCGATTGGTTCGATAAACTTGAATGGGAAATTGCCGTACACAAAAACTATTTTGCTAGGTTCTCAAAGTGGTGGTGGGAAGATCACCTATCACGAAAACGTCACTGGTGGATCGCTCGTGTTGAGCTTCTTTAACCCAAACTATAAGCTATCCCAAGAATGGGCGTACATCGATAATCGAAAGTCATTGACAGGTTTTAGCTCAAGAGACGGAAAGTTCCAGATTGAAACAGCTAAGCTTTTTAAGGGTTCTGCGTATGTTGTTATATATAACAATCCTGGTTTGCCTGGTGCGTTGCCAAAAGCTATATTGGCTGGGCCATACTCTATTGTTGGAACAACCGCAGTTGCAACCGGAAAAGTGCAGGTCTCGATTCGATTAGAACAAAATACATCTGTAGCAACCGTCATGTCGTGGGATGGAAAAACATGGAAGAGCTATCCTGCGAAGATGGATGGAAAGGTTGCCACGGCGACTGTTGATTTAGCGAAGACGTATGTGGTGACGGAGAATTAGGGTAGTTTATACTGCTTATAAATTTCAAATAAATACAGAATAAATTCACTATTGTTATAGTGGTCTTATTGTGTTATAACTCTGGGCAAGTAAATATTGAGGAGGTTACATGTCACTAAGTTTTAATGTTGAAAGATTAAACGGAATAATTGTTTCAGCCAGAGAAAAGGATGGAACTAACGTCATTGATTTAGCTCGTGTTGTCCGCATTAAACTGGAAATAATGAATGAATTCGAGTCTGGAAAAATAAACGCAATTGAACGAGATGCATTAGTTAGATTATTAAATGAAAGTTCTGTCAGAACACTCATTCCTCCAGGGCTTTAAAATATTATTCTAAGAAATTTCCTGATAAAGAGCGTCAAATACTTTTGAAGAAAGTACTTTTTTTGCATCATCAAGTAAAATCAATGCCCTATCTTTATTACCATTTTTACTCATCCAACGGATAATTTCTTCTACCATTGGAGGGATCACTTTGCGTTGCTCATTCATCAATTCCGGTACTTTTGAATTTGGAATTTCATCATAAATCATATTTCTTCTACCTGAATTTAATAATTATAGGATAAAAACGGGTATCTAACAAACATACAAAATGCCTTTGATAGGAGAAGGAATATATAAATCCTTTAATGATCACGTAGTTTACGGATTAACTCTTCTCGTATATTGGTTTTATTCAATTGTTGGTCAGCGAGTACAACCCCCTCTGCCGTAAGAGCAGCAAGAAATGCTTCCTTCTCATCCTCCTTCATTGCCATCATGAAATCTTTCAAGGTAATACCTGTGCCTGTTGTTTCTTTAAAAGCTCTGATCATTGCTTCTATTTCTTGTGCTCTAACTGTCATTTCTCCTCCTTTTTTTGTTTTCTATAAAGTAACTCGTACTTATACACTATTTATTTTATGTGGTCAACATCAATTCCCTTTCGCCTTCTTTTCGTCTTGACACCTGGTACGAAATAGCGTTTACTAAATAAAGTAGGAATGGTGAAAAGTGGTGAATAGGCTTATAACACATGTACTCGGGCACATACTATCATTCAATTGAAGAGAAAGGGCGAACTGCAGTACCGTCAAAGTTCAGAGAGAAACTTGGACAAAATCCCGTTCTTACGCGAGGACTTGATGGCTGTCTTTTTCTCTATTCGCAAGAAACATGGAAGGCATTCATAAAAACATTAGAGGACAGTTCTGTGACCAAGAAAACGCATCGTGACTTTATCCGCTTAATGACCAACGAGGCTGTTGAGCTGGGACTTGACGCGCAAGGCAGAATGTTACTCCCAGAGGTACTTCAACACCAAGCGAACTTGAGTAAAAACGTCGTGTTTGCTGGCTCTCTGGATCACATAGAGCTGTGGGATCGCGATATCTATCACTCCTATATGACTGATCTTGAGAAAAACGCCGAGACCATTGCCGAACACTATGATACGCAACTGCCCGGAAAGCAGGGGATGCATGCCTGAGCACGTTCCGGTAATGCTAGAGGAAGCTATGGATATGTTGAACATACAACCAAATGCTTGGTATATAGACGCTACATTTGGCCGTGGCGGCCACACAAGTGCCATGCTTGAGCGTGGAGCCAATGTTATTGCGTTTGATCATGATTTAGAGGCGATTCAATATTGCCAGCAAGCGTTCGCAAATGAAATAACTGCGGGTCGTCTCATCCTAGTCAATACCAATTTTGCTGAGTTGGGCAATGCGCCAGAGCTTATTTGCAAAACGATCTTGGGGATCTTGTTTGATTTTGGAATAAATAGCGTTCAGCTCGACACAGCTCACCGCGGATTCTCTTTTCAGGAAGA
>CAYILC010000037.1:0-1028 GCA_964364145.1 uncultured Pseudomonadales bacterium | reverse complement strand
GCGCATGGATATGCGCCTTGGTGTAACTGCACGAGATTTGGTAAATGCGCTCGGCAAAAAAGAGCTGTATCGGATGTTAACAACATTCGCGCAGGAATATAGAGCTCGCAATATTGTGAACGCAATTTTGCGCGCCAGAGTAAGTAAGCCAATCGAGACCACGCAAGAACTTGCTCAACTTGTGGAACGAGCGATAGGACAACGCAAATCAAGCCATCTCCATCCGGCCACGAAGACCTTTATGGCGCTTCGGTTGGCAGTCAACGATGAACTCGGGAGTATCGAGCGGGCGTTGCCCACCGCGCTCGATACTGTCGCGGATGGAGGTCGAATCGTTACAATCAGTTTTCACGAAGGGGAGGATCGTTTGGTTAAACACGCCATGCGTGGTTGGCAAGAAAATGACCGCGGTGAAGCACTCACAAAAAAGCCGATGGAGCCGTCTGAACAGGAAGTTCGCGATAATCCGAGAAGTCGCAGTGCAAAGTTGCGGACATTCCAAAAGGGGAAACCGATGAATAGTGAATCAATAGAAGGGGCGATAGTAGTATGAAAACTTTTCTATGGTACGTTTTTCCAGCAATGATCGTTTTGGCGCTGGCTGTTGCAAATATTGTCGCGTCTGCACAGGCGGTAAACATGGGAGAGCGCTTACATGATCTCAATGTAAAACAAGCAGTATTGCGCCAAGAGCAGAGGGAGTTGGACAGCACGCTTGCCTCAACACTTTCTTTACATAAACTTCGAGATGAAGCGCTTGCCCAAGGCTATCAACCAATCGGCACGGTTGCCTTTGTTTCTTCAGCAAAACCAGTTGCGATGCGATAACTCGCGGGGAGCCAAACCCATATCCTTTTGTTGTATGCCTTTCTCGATGTACACTGATACAGCATGATAAATTTCGCAACGTATTAACGATGTTGCGCACTTCAGGAGAGTGCTTCGAGACGACGATAGAATAGCTAAAAAAATAAGAGTTAAGTAAAGTTTCGTGTTGGTTTTCCCCTCTGTTTTTCTGAAAGAAACGT
>CAYILC010000036.1:0-8434 GCA_964364145.1 uncultured Pseudomonadales bacterium | reverse complement strand
TCTTCGATCACCCAGTCTTCGGTTTTTTTGTAGAACACCCCCTGAAGTGGGGTTACAAACGGTAAGAAGCGACCTTGATCGTCTAAGGTTGGCACACATGGCAGATCTAGCTTTTGTGCCAATGCATAGTCGTCTTCACCATAAATTGCCGCGGTGTGAACAATGCCGGTTCCGTCCTCCATGGTTACAAAGTTTGCACCAGCAATGTAATGCGACTTTTTGCCTTCTGTAGGCATATAGGAATAGAGAGGTTCATATGTTTTCCCGACGAGCGTTGAGCCTTTTACTGTTTGTTTCACTTTTACTGTATCTTTGCCAAATACTTTTTTTACAAGTTTCTTTGCAACCCACAACAGTTCATTGTTATACTCTGCTTGAACATAGTCTGCTTTTTCATCAACGGCTAATGCAACGTTTCCAATCAAGGTCCAAGGTGTTGTTGTCCATGCGACAAAATATTCATTCGGATTTTCTGTTGAGCGAAATTTGATATAGACCGAGTTATCCTCAACATCTTTGTACGAGTTGTCCATTGCGATTTCAAAATTAGAGAGTGGAGTTGCACAGCGAGGACAGTACAAGATTACCTTGCGACCTTGATACACCAACTCCTTTTTACACATTTGTGAAAATGCCCACCAGACTGACTCCATGTAGGTACTGTCCATAGTTTTGTACGAGTTTTTGAAGTCCACCCACCTTCCTAAACGACGAATGATCACTTCCCAATCTTTATCAAATCTCAAAATGGCGGCACGACACGCTGAGTTAAACTTTCCAATTCCCATCTCCTCGATTCCTTTTTTGCCACCTTTGAGGTTCAGCTCTTTCTCGATCATATTTTCGATTGGTACACCGTGGCAATCCCATCCCCAAACGCGCTCCACCCGATATCCCTTCATCGTCCAGTAGCGCGGAACAACATCTTTGATTGTTGAGGCCAATAGATGCCCATAGTGCGGTAATCCTGTTGCGAATGGGGGACCGTCATAGAAAATGAAGGGCTTACTTGCTGGGCGTTGTTGCACCGATTTATGAAACGCATCGGTTTCATCCCAATGTTTTAATACTTCTTCTTCAAGTTGAGGAAGGTTTGGTTGTTGCTGAAAGTTAGTCAGTTTGTTCATCATCCTCTCCAAAAAATGCATCTATCACCATTTCTGGACTTATTCCAGTCAAACCCTTCAGTGCATTATGAAGATGAAATCTATCTTCTCCGAAGAATAGTTTTGGTTTCCCTCGATCTTTACGCCTTATCTGCGGTATTCTTCTAGCCAAAACTGGTCGATCTGCGATACCGTCTAATGTTGGAGTTAATTCACTCTGTGCACGCATAGACATTCTTTCTCTTTACTTTATAAAAAACCACGCTCTGCTATCCCTAAAAGGACGCTATTGCGTGGTTCCACCTTACTTACTTCTCAATCCTGCTGTCTCGGGCTTACCCGGATCGGTCTACTGACTTTTGCAAGTGTTCTTCGATCTGCACTCCGATGATAATGGAGTTGTGCGTTGGGGACATTGTAGCATAATGTAGACTGTTTATTTTGCTAATTTTATTTTACATTCGCCAAACCCAATCTCTTTCTTTTTTCTAAAGATAGTCTCTTATATGTCCGAAAAACAGCAGGGGCATATTTCTCTAACATCTCAATTACTTCACGGTATTGCGAAATATTATTTTCTTCTCCTAATATTCCTGCCGCGAGCACATGATCCAACAGTTTAACTGTTCTTGTTCGCGCCACCTCATTAAATCGCGCTTTGTGTGTTAATCTGGCAAGTAGTTCTGTCGGTGAGTGTGAAATTTTCACGGCAGACTCGAGTTGTTCCATGGCATAAAGATATCGTTCTTTGTTTCGCTTCTTCCCTCGCCCGGCAATCTCTAAGAATACTCGAGGAAGCGCATATCCGTACAGCGTCGAAAGGGGCGACATAAACGTTTTATGACTTTTTGGAATATGTCCTTTTTCATGTTTTCCCACTGGCTCATCAAATTTTCGAAGTATTGACTCTGAAAGTTGCCTATACAACTCTGGATTCAACTGTTTTGAAATATCAAGAATGTGTCCCCAAACAAAATTGCACTCAAGGTAACGCTCAATGGTCCAATCAACTCCAAATGTATCGGAAACTTCATCAGGCATGGGACATGCATGGGCCCAAGCTGCGGCCCGAAGAAATTTCTTACGAGTTTTTGGGTTCATATATAAGTCAAGCAAACGATGATCGTCACCAACAACACGTCCTCTGCCAAAGTCTTTTTGTTTGCATGGGTTGAAACCTGTTTCAGTTTTTTGTACCATATTTCTCTACGACTTATTCGTCCTCAAAAACGCGGGAATATCAAACTCGTCCTCAAACTCAGCCGACGGTTGCGTAACAGATTGATCGTCTTGTGAGGGTTGAACTGGTGAACCAGCAGTCATGTGTTGCTGAACTGTCATTGGCTGTTGGGGTTGAGGCATATGTGCAACACCATTGCCCATACTCGCAGAAACACCACCCAAACCGGATCCAACACCGATACTTCCAACCTCGTTTGTCCCTATCTTTCGTTGTGAAGCGGCATCATACGCGCCAAATCGTGGTCGATACGCGCCAAACTTCAATCGATTTTCGTCAAACCCAGTTGCAATTACGCTAATCTTGATTGCACTTCCCATGTCCTTATCAATGGTCGCGCCAAAAATCATGTTGGCATCACGGTCTGCGGTTTGATGAATAATGGTGGAAGCTTCAGAAACTTCGGTTAAGGTAAGATCTTCCCCACCGGTAATCGTATATAAAATGCCTTTTGCACCCTCAATCGACACTTCCAACAATGGGGACGAAATTGCGGCACGAGCGGCATTCACCGCACGATTTTCACCAGAGGCTGTACCAACACCCATAAGCGCCGTTCCGGAATCCGACATCACGGTTTTCACATCCGCAAAATCAACATTAATCAGTCCGGGAACAGTAATCAAATCAGAAATTGCCTGCACACCCTGCCCGAGAACATTATCGGCATATTTGAAGGCATCCATCAGCGTCATCTTGCGATCAATCACGTCTAACAACCGTTGATTGGGAATCACAATGAGCGTATCCACCTTGTCGCGCAACAGCTCAATGCCCTCATCGGCTATGTGCATCCGGCGCATACCTTCAAAAGCAAATGGCTTGGTGACAACTGCCACAGTTAAGGCACCGGACTCTTTGGCAAGTTCTGCAATAATTGGCGAAGCACCCGTTCCAGTTCCCCCGCCCATACCGGCGGTGATAAACACCATATCTGTATCAAACACAAGTTCTTTGAGTTTTTCTCGCGACTCTTCTGCAGCCTGTCGACCAACTTCCGGATCGGCCCCGGAACCAAGACCGCGCGTGTAGTTTGTTCCAATTTGAAACTTGGTGTCAGCTTTGTTTGTTAAAAGAGACTGTGCATCGGTATTGATTGCCACAAACTCGACACCCTGAATAAGGTTTCCCGTAATCATGGAGTTGAGTGCATTTCCGCCGCCGCCGCCAATGCCAATGACTTTAATCTTTGCAAATGTTGTGTTGGATGGTTTCACGAGACCCATAAGAATCCTTTATAACTGATCCTATCGCATAATATTCGGGTTCGCAAGATGGGAAAATGATCACGGGTTTCGTAAACATGCAATATTATGGCTACGGCATCACAGATTTCACGAACTTCACCAAGCGGTCCGCCAAAGGTTTGATGGGCAGGTGTTTGAATATATCCAAAACGTGTGAATCTCTTGAGCCAGCGCTGTGCATTGCATATAATTGCGCTCCGTACACCAATAAACCTGCCGAGGTTGCGTATGGCGAGACCAAAACCTCATCGGTAAGACCTTTTAGTCCTTGCGGACGACCCACACGTGTTGGCAACCCCAAGGTTCGTTTGCATACATCAATCATCCCGACGGTTTCAGCGCCACCACCAGTGAGCACCGCGCCAGCCGGAACCAGTGGCAACAGTCCATGTTTATCCAACTCTTGCCCAACCAACTTAAACATTTCTTGCAACCGAGGCATGATAATTCCTTCAAACACAGTTTTGCGCGAAACAGGACCAACGTCTTCTGTAAGACCCAACCGCGAGGTGTCAACTTCGTCTTCTTTTTTCTTTCTTTCGCGCGCTTGGTCGCGAGTCTCCCCCGGCAATACAGGAATCTCCAGATGCTTGCCTGTAGATAGCGCAATCTTTATTTTCTCGGCTGACTGCAAACTCATACGAAGCCCCAGAGCGATGTCGCTTGTAATATGGCGAGCACCAATTGGCAACACCGCGGTATGCGCCAGCGAACCTTCAACGAATACACAAAGAGAAGTTGTTCCAGCACCGATATCCAACAACAACACACCCAACTCTTTTTCTGTTTCAGACAACACCGCATACGCAGATGCCAATCCAGTAAAAACAAAACCCGCGGGTTGTACACCGAGTTCATTCACACACTTCGTCATGTTCTTCATTGCGGTAGAAGAACCAGTAATAATGTGCGTCTCACACTCTAAGCGAACTCCACTCATGCCAAGTGGATCTTTAATACCGTCTTGTGAGTCTACTTTGTAATCTTTAGGAATGACATGAATAACTTCTCTTGCCGACGGGAGAGAAACGGCACGCGCGGCCTCAATTACGCGGCGAATATCATCCTCATTAATTTCTCCCTGAGGATTGGCTACTGCAACCACACCTTTGGAGTTTTGCGACTCAACATGAGAACCACCAATGGAGATATATGCAGACTTGAGACCAACGCCGGCCATGCGTTCTGCCGCATCCACACTTTGCGTGATTGCTTCAATGGCTTCGTCCAGATCAACAATCTGACTTTTTCGCAACCCCTTGCTTGGAACCGAGGCTACGCCCACAACACTTGGTTCGCGTTCGCCGTCAACAAGCTGAGCAATCAAGGTACAGACCTTTTCTGTCCCAATATCAATTGCCGCAATTGTTTTTCCTTTACCCATGATCCCTTTCATTATCTTTGAAAGTACTTTTTCAACAGTATCAAGCTGTTACCGCAATACCGGATGCAAAAACCGCACATCAATCACCGATACTTTCTCGGTCATTGTAGCTTCATTCAGGAGAAGTTGTAAAGTATTGAGCTGTGCTGCCAGACTAGATGCTCGTACTATTGCCGTTTTGCCGTTTTGCAAACGCAACTCGATTTCGTCCTTATCTTTATAAAATATCTCTACAAACGGAATTGATTGACCATCCCCGCTAAACTCTTCAAGCACTGTTTTCATTTCTGTTTCGATCTCATCACCAACTTTCATTGGCCGTTTTATACGCATGACTGTTAATCCTGTTGGTCTTTCTAAAACAATTTCTGTTACATGTCCGTTCTTGTTCACCAAAGCATACCCAGAAGAAATGTCTGCATTGAGCACGCCAAGAATATCGGACGGAATCATGGTGACAACCAGCGTTGAAGGAAGTTTTCTTGTAAAAGAAATGGCTGAGGCCTGGCGTAGTGCTGTTTTAAACTTGCTTTGTGTTTCACTAAATGTGTTCCAGATTGATTTTGTTTTAAGTCTTTCAAGTTCGGCAATTGCCGCTTCGGGACATGGCTGATCAGCGAAAGAACATGCAATGGTACGAACAATAAAAACATTTCTATAGAGAAAAATACCCAAGATCAAAAGAATAATGATGGCAAAAACGCCAACGATCACTGGAACTGCACGTTTTTGCTTTCGCGCTAAAAGTGTTATTTCAGTGTTTATCGGATTGGGATTGGGCAGTTTTGATAGTGTCGTCATATAATTCCTTTGCCAATGCAACGATCTTGTCTGCAGCATCTACTACAACCGTTGAGTCTAGTTCTTCGGCACGCCTCTGCATCATTTCACCTCGTTTTAAGCAACTACGAATTGTCTCATATAAAGTTTTTGGCACGAGCTCTTGTTGCGGCAAGATCACGGCGGCACCATTTTCTGCTAAAAGCTGTGCATTCTTGTGTTGTTCGTTCATATGGGCAAACGGCAAAGGAATAAAGATTGCGGGAACTTTACTTACCATAATTTCGTGAACGGTATTTGCGCCAGACCGAGCAATGATCAAATCCGCGTGCTGAAACAACCAAGCAACATCTTTCTCACTCACCCATTCACGAATAACATATCGGCGCTGCTGCGCCGCTGGAAGCGTTGCACGCGCTTCTTCCAACTCCCTCGCATTCTCCCCACCAACCGAAGCACCACATTGGTGCACCACAATCATCTGCGTCGTGAGTTGTGGCAGTAACATACAGATTGTTTTATTGAGAATATGCGAACCTTGGCTTCCGCCAGTGATGTACACAAATGGTTTATTAATTGGTACGTCCGCCAACCATTCGGGTTTTTTACGGAAGAGTTCCATAAAAGCGGGTCGCACCGGGTTGCCTGTTAATACGGTTTTGTTTTTTGGAAAATATTTTCGTGAATGGTCGTGTGATATTGCTATCTTTTTTGCAAAGTATGCAATAAGCTGATTTGCTAACCCTGTTGTTCGCGTTTGTTCATGCGTAATCACCGGAATTCCCAAGCTCCTTGCAACAATCGCGATTGGTACCGCTAAATACCCGCCAAACGAGATAAACACATCTGGCTTTTCGTTTTTTAAAATATCGTATGATTCCTTGAACGAAGGAAAAAGTCGAAACAGCTCTTCAAAATTACGTAAAAAATAGGTGCGATGAAACTTTGCCGCATTGATGGGATAAAAGGGAATACGGAGTTTTTTCATCTCTTGACGCTCACGCGACCTGGTTAACTCCTTGGTTTGCGCAAACTCACGTCCAATAAACACGAGTTTTGTTTTTGGTGAAATCCGGCGAAATGCATGGATCACTGCCAAAGCTGGTGTAAGATGTCCTCCAGAGAGCGCTACCTTCACGTTGTTCTCCTTCCAATACCCATGAGTATACCGCTAGCTGCAAGTACCGACACAAGCGCCGACCCTCCATAGGAGATAAATGGGAGCGGAACACCGGTAAGGGGGATGAGCGACACAATCGAACCGAGGTTAATGAACGTCTGCGCACCAAGCCATGTGACCAGTCCAACCGCCACTAATCGCACGTATGTATCCGCAGGTTTTTCAGATATTTTAAAACCTGTGAGTACTACAAAAAAATAGAGTGCAAGAATAACGCCAGAACCCACGAAGCCCACTTCTTCGGCCGCAATCGAAAAAATCGAGTCTGTGCTGGCTTCAGGGATGTATTGATACTTCTGCCGCGACTGCCCAAATCCTTGCCCAAACCATCCACCAGAACCAAGTGCAATGGTGATCTGCCGAATATGATACGACGAACCTAATGGATCACCTTCTGTAGAGAAAAATGTTTTCACCCGTTCCATTCGATATGGAGAAATTACGATGAACCCAAGCACCCCAAGCAAACCAATCCCAACAATTGCGAGCACATGTTTCCACTGCCCACCCGCCGCAATATACATGCCAAAACCAATTGTTCCCAAGACCAACGCGCTCCCAAGATCCGGCTGCAGCATGACTAAAACAAAAATCACTGTCATAAAAAACAAAAATGTTCCGGGCTTTTGATGCTTATTCAGCCAAGAAGAAAAATACAGCACCATCCCCATTTTCATGAGTTCAGCCGGCTGATATCGAACCGGACCCAAGACGATCCAGCGGCGAGCGCCCTGAATTTTGGATCCAACACCTGGAATAAGCACAAGTACTAACGACAACAACGCGAAAAAGAACACCACCCACCCCGTATATTTCAACCATTTCATAGGCACATAAGATGAGGCAAACATGATCACAAGTCCGATGCCAGCCCACACAACTTGTTGTCTAGCAAAATAAAACTTGTCATTGAACTGTTGAAATGCCTCCGCAACCGAGGCATCGAACACGAATAACACACCTACGATGAGAAGGATCAGCACGAGAAAAAATAGTACGCGATCGAGTCGTCGAAACATCTGTTGCCTTAAATCACCGTCAACCAAAGCCCAAACAGCGTAAGCACAATTCCCGTGAGCATCGCGCGTTGGACAATTTTTGGCTCGGGCCATCCTCGATGCTGTAACCATAAATGAATTGGTGAAACGGGAAATACTTTTTTGCCAAGAAATCTTTTAGAAACAAGCTGGATAAGGCTGGAACCAATCTCAACCACGAAGATCCCGCCAATAATCATCAATGCCATAGTCTTGCCAAGCAACAAGCCTACGACTGCCAAGGTTGCGCCAAATGATAACGCCCCAACGTCGCCCATCATGATACGGGCAGGATACACATTGAAGTACAAAAACGCGATTAATGCGCCAATCCAGAGTGCCACAAAAATCGATAACGTCGTATCCAAGATTGCCGCAGACAACACCCAAAGTCCAAACAAACAAATGAGTAACACGCTTGCTGCCAGTCCATCTAAACCATCAGTCACGTTTACTGCAT
>CAYILC010000035.1:0-8659 GCA_964364145.1 uncultured Pseudomonadales bacterium | reverse complement strand
TTCTCATCGTAGGAACACCAAAAGAAATTCCCGCAGATGCCCCGAATATCGTGAAAGAAATACGGTATCCTGGGGGAGAGGTGGCATTTCGAATTGTGGAACAATAATGAACCGCGTAACCATTCTATTAATGAGCATTCTCCTTGTTGCAGCAAGCTTGCGATTGGTTGCGTTGTCGACCAATCCTCCATCGACATATTGGGATGAAACCTCATTGGGATATGATGCATACTCTCTATTAAAGACAGGCAAAGACTATCACGGAAATCCTTTCCCAATTTTAGCCTTTCCCTCCTTTGGCGACTACAAGCCATCATTGTATTTTTACGCAATCGTTCCTTTTATGGCCGTACTTGGCCCAACAACGCTTGCCATCCGTCTGCCTTCAGCGTTGGCGGGAATTGTAACGACTTGGTTGGTGTATCTCATTGGAAAAAAACTCAAAGACGAACGGTTAGGATTATTAGCAGCACTGTTTTTTGCGGTTCAGCCGTGGAGTGTTCATATTTCCCGTGCAGGATTTGAGACGAATCTTGCGAGTATGCTCGTTGCATTGGGCATCTATTTTTGTCTTCGTGCTTGGCAGAATGCACGATTCTTAGTAGGGGCAGTAATCGCATTTGGCCTTTCTATGTATGCATATCACTCGGCACGCATCATTTCACCAATCTTGGCCTTTGTATTCACTCTCGATCGCAAGATATGGAAGAATTTTACATGGGTCGTTGTGGCTGGAGTGATTGGCATAATCTTCGCCTTTCCCTTAGCTTTAAACCTGAAAAACCCGATTATTGCCCAACGTGCAGCCGAGACAAGTATTTTTGCCGGAACAAAAATTGTTGAGAAAAGCAACGCTTTGCGGGCCGAAGATCAAAACTCGATAGTGGGACGCATTCTTCATCATCGATATATTGTTGGCGCGCAAACATTTACAAGTCAGTATTTCCAAAACTTTTCCATGAAGTTTCTCTTTATCGATGGAGATGAAAATTTACGGCATGGCTCGAAACTTTTTGGAGTGTTGTACTATTGGGAGTTCTTTGCGGTGTTGATTGGATTGTATGCCGTTGTGTATATCAAAGCATATGCATCAGCAGGCAAGATTATTCTGCCATGGATTTTGATCGCCGCAATTCCGGTTGCATTAACAACAGTTTCTCCGCATACGTTGCGCTTTTTGCCTGCAGCACCAGCATTTTCATTGTTATCTGCAGTTGGAGTAGGATATCTTTTTGAGTATATACACAAACGGTGGCGAAAAATTGCTGGCATTGTCTTTAGCGCGATTGTGATAGCGCACGTTGTTGCGTTTACGTATACGCTGTTTGTGATCTATCCAAAAACATCGGCAATCGTGTGGCAATATGGGTACAAAGAATTGGTTGAGTCGATTGAGCAACTGCGAAAGCCAAACCAACATGTTTTTGTGACGCGCGAACAAGGTCGCCCCTCAATCTATTTCTTGTGGTACACAAAGCAGGATCCGCACGACCTTCAACAACAAGATGTCTCTCTAAAAAAAGATCAGCAGGAGTTATTGGAGTTTGGTCCATACACATTTGGCGATGCCATTCCTTTGGAGAAATCATTGCTCATTGCATCTAGTCCATCTTTAGTTCCATCTGATGTGAATGTGTTGAAAACGATTTCATTACCAACGGGTGAAGGTATTTGGTCGATTTGGGAGAGAAAATAATGGAACACCTAAAAAGACACTGGTCGATTTTTGCATTGATTTTTATCGTGGGCTTAGCCGCCTTCCTGCGTCTCTATGCATTGGGGAGTATTCCGAACGGTTTGTACATTGATGAGGTAGCGATTGGTGTGGACGCCCTGTCTCTCGCCAAAACTGGTCACGATATGCACGGCGGTCATTGGTTTACTACTGTTTTTCCATCATATGGGGACTA
This sequence comes from uncultured Pseudomonadales bacterium, assembly GCA_964364145.1. Taxonomy (GTDB): domain Bacteria; phylum Patescibacteriota; class Microgenomatia; order UBA1400; family UBA12028; genus CAYILC01. The sequence goes on along the minus strand of CAYILC010000035.1, from coordinate 6,749 downwards.
CAAACTGCCGGTGTATATTTGGTTGGCCGCGATAAGTGTTCGCTTGTTTGGCGCTACAGATTTTGCTGTTCGTCTACCTTCAGCGATTGCTGGTATCGGTACGGTCATGTTGGTCTACGCACTAGCGATTGATCTTTTTGCAAAAGAGAAGCATGTCAAATTCATTGCATTACTATCGGCGGCAATGATTGCGATCATGCCATGGAGTATTCTCTTTTCCCGGACAGGTTTTGAGGCACACGTCGGACAGGCATTGTTATTAGCGTCAGCCTGGATGATGTTGCGAGCCCAAAAACGTCCGTGGTTGTTGGTTCTATCAAGTGTTCTTGGCGCGTTAGCAGTTTACACCTATTTTAGTGTGCGGTTTGTATTTCCGGTTGTTCTTGTTGGAATTTTCCTGTTCCAGATTGAGAAAAAACACTGGAAGAAACAGGTATTGTACTGCATCGGTTGTTTAGCTCTCTTTGGATTATTGGTGTTGCCGATGGGAAAGTCCCCTTACTATGCCGCGATGCAGTCTCTACGATTTTCCACAAAAAACATACTCAATAATACGGATTTCGTGACAGCAACAAATCGTTTGCGAGAGTTAGGTGGGAATACTGTGATGTCGCGACTGATATATCACAGGGACGTGTTTATGGCGAAAGAGCTCCTTCGGCATTTCGCAGACCACCTCAATTTTTCATATCTTTTTGTGAGCGGTGATACCAACCTTCGACATAGCACTGGTGAAACAGGCATTCTTCTTTTTGGCATGCTTCCGCCTTTTGTGATTGGTCTTTTTACTCTGGCTCGTAAACATAAAAAATTGTCCTGCATATTGCTTTTGTGGTATGTAGCGGCATTATTGCCAGCTTCCGTTCCATACGACACGCCACACGCGCTTCGTTCATTAAACGCATTAGGAGTGTTAGCTTTGGTACTTGGAGTAGGAGGTACAGAAATAACTGTTACACTTTGTCGCGGGTCGATGGTAAAAAAATTCTTGCTTGCAAGTCTTATGGTTTTTCTTGGTTTCAATTTCTTTTCTTTTTGGCATAATTATACATATCATCATCCACAGCGTTCGGCATCAGCATGGGCAGAGATGCGCAAAGAACTCGGCCTTTTTATCCAAGAGCGCAAAAATACATACGAAAAAATCCAAATAACGGCAGATGATCATCTTTTTCTTTGGGTTGTTTGGTACGGTGGGTTTGATATCCGAGAAGTTCAGCACGCTCCTTCAATTTCCTACATAAAGCCGGTATTTGCAAACGTTGTGTTTCAACCGTTAAGCAAAGTAAGTTGGGACTGGCAACGAAGTCTTGTGATTGGTCAAAGTTCAGAGTTGGAAACGCTTCCGGATAATCATGTCATTACCACTTCACCATCGGAGGCATTCAGTTATGTCGAGACCCGTTAAAGAACATAATCAACCGAGATTTTCAAAAACACTTGTATTATTGGTATTGTGCATCCTGTTAGGTAGCCTTTTGCGATTGGTGAAGTTTCCCACTGTTCCAGGAGGGCTGAATCGCGATGAAGCCGCACTTGGATACAATGCGTTCTCATTACTCAAAACAGGGAAAGATGAGTGGGGTAAACAGTGGCCAATCGTATTTCGCTCGTTTGGCGACTATAAATTAGCGGGATATATATACACCGCAATTCCTAGTATTGCGGTATTTGGACTCAACGCCTTTTCTGTTCGTTTGCCTTCATTGCTTGCCGGTATAGCGTTGATTCCTCTTGCGTATATGTTTACTTTATCGTTTATTCCTATACATCTATCTAAAAAACACATTGGTGTATTTGCGGCGGGAATACAAGCAATTGCGCCGTGGGCACTTCATTACAGTAAAGTGGCGTTTGAGGCGAATCTGGCGCTGATGCTTTTTGTTTTGGGATTAACCTATATTATTCGTGAAGCACCACAATGTACAAAGAAAAGTTTCTGGGGTGCTCTGCTGATTTTTCTTTCATTGATTACCTATAACGCTCCACTCGTCATTCTGCCGGTCATTGTTCTAATGATGCTTCTGTGGAAAAAGAAACCAATAAAGAGCGTAATTCTTCTTGCGCTAGGTATCTTCGTTGCATTTTTACTTGTGTTTCCTGCCACGCAAAGCAAACGCGCCATTACAGTATTTTCGGATGAGGGAGTGAAAACATCGCTTATGAACGGAAGATTTCACGCTGGATCAAATATTCTCCAGCGCGTGTATTACTCGAGGCCAATATATTATTCACTTGTCATTGGTCGACAATATATCAGTTCATTTCATCCTCAATTCCTCGTCATCCGCGGCGGACAAAATCCTTGGCATCAAGTACCGGGAGCAGCTCACTTAAGTTGGACACTCTATGCCTTGGCGATTCTTGGTTTAGTTGTGGGGTGGAAGGTTTTTCGACGCGAGGACAATCTTCTTATCTATGGCATATTCTTTGCCAGCCCGCTAGCCTCTGCAATTACGAGTGATGCTCCGCAGGCAACACGCATGTTACTGTTCTTTTTTATGCTGACGTTTTTTGCCGCGGTTGGTTTATTTTGGATCTCTCGGTACTCAAAATGGATTGCAATGGGAGTTGTGATTGCGGCAACTTTTGAACTTCTTTTCTACATGCAGATCTATCTCGGTTCTTTTGCCCAACATCCTCAAGTTGAGTGGTTAGCGGGTATAGATAAAGCAATAGTCAAAGCAAACCAACTGCGTACATCCAACGAAACAATCATAATCATCGGTGATCAACATTACACGTATATCTATCCACTTTTTTATGAAAAAGTTAATCCAATAGAGTTTCAATCAACGGTTCAATACTATCCAAACGATGCGCTTGGGTTGTCACAAGTCAAACAGTTCGGACACTATACTTTTGTTTCAAACGGTATTAGTGCTCCTGCTGGAAGTATAGGTATTTCGCAACAGACTGATGGGACTATAACTGTTAAATAATTGCGATACAAAAATAGCGCGGTCACAAAAAATATGCGAGAATATGGTTATGTTATCAGTGGTGTTGGCGGTCTATAACGAAGAAGAAGCGCTTGGTCGATGCTTGGAGAGTGTAAAAGATCTTGCCGATGAGATCGTGATTGTGGATGGTGGGAGCACCGATAAAACGATTGAGATTGGCAAGAAGTATCACGCACGTATTATTCACACAGACAATCTCCCGATGTTTCATATAAACAAGCAGAAAGCGCTTGATGCCGCAAAAGGCGATTGGATTCTTCAGCTCGATGCAGACGAAGTTGTAAGCGACGCGTTGAGAAACGAGATTCAACAGGTGATACATGGCACTCATCCTGGTGTGAAGAGCGAAAATAAGAAAAAACTTTTTGAGAGACATCAGCAAAACATTGGGCGTCGCGATAAGAATATCGGAACAGGACAAGGTGAAATTGTTGCATATTTTCTGCCAAGACTGAACTTTTTTCTTGGAGGTTGGTTGCGACATGGTGGCGTTTATCCAGATGGTTTAATTCGGTTAGTCCGAAAAAATAAAGCATTTTATCCGTGTAAAAGTGTGCATGAAATGGTGAAGATTGACGGTCGCGTTTCTTGGCTCGAGCAGGACCTTCTCCATTATGCCGATCCCACGTTTTCTCGATATCTTCTTCGCGCAAATCGGTATACCTCACTCACAGCACAAGCGATGAAAGAAGATCGTGTTGCAAAAACGTGGATTTCAATATTGCATTATATGGCGCTCAAACCAATTGCCGTTTTCCTCTCGTTATACATTCGACACAAAGGGGTTCTGGATGGTTTTCCAGGATTTGTTTGGGCGCTGTTCTCGGGACTCCATTATCCATTGGCATATATGAAGTACTGGGAGATGGATCGTGCATAAACTTGCTGCGTTAGTCCCTCTCCTTGGATGGTTCTACTTTTCCCTTTTTGGTTTTGTATTGGCAATGATACTGTTGCCAAAGTCATGGAAGAGATCGGTATATAAGATATTTTTTGCTAGTTTTGTAATATATGCGTTATTTTTATCGTTACAATCGTTTCGCGATGAAGTTCTTCAATTCCCACTCTCTCAAAAGAGTTTTTATGACACGTTTGAGCAGAAAATTTCATATCAAGCTGGTGAGTATTACAGGATGTATTACCGCACATTTCGCCCCTATGTTCATGGTGGAGAGATTGTGAACATGCTGAACGTTTCTACGCGCGAGTTCTATTATGCCCGAATGTATCTTTTTCCGGCGGATGTTTCACAAGTAAGCACGATACCGAATGATTCGGTGTTGGCTATTGTTGGTGAGGGTGATTTGAAACATATAGTTGGAACAAAGGTTTTGGCGACGTATGCAACAAAATCTCTTGTAAAGACGAAGGAATTACCGAATGATTAATGATCTTTTTGCCGGACTTGTTGTGATCGTTATATTCATCGGCGTTGGTGCTTTTACATATTCGTATTTTTCTCAAATCAAATCTGTCCAAAGCACGACCATTATTTGGCGTCTTTCTGTTTGGTTTCTTGTTGGCGCTGGATTGACTACGCTAGCTCAAACAATCCTTTCACTTCCTGGCATTCCATTATCTATTTCGCTTTTGCTAGCGGGTTGTGTAGCACTACTTGGACTATTTCGACAGAGGAAAATGCTTGTGTGGGGTAAAGAAAGCAAGGAGCGGCTTACACTTTCATCTATTTCTTTTTGGTCTATTGTGGTCTTACTTTGTGGATTATTTTTCTTTCGCTCGTTGTCGCGGGTGACGTATACGTGGGATTCCATCGCATTTTGGACACCAAAAATGGTTGGATTGTTTGCGGAAAATAAGGTAACCAAACACGCGCTCATTCCGTTCAATCATCCAGAATATCCGCTTATGCTTCCTATTTCCGGCGCGGACGCAATGTTGGTAACAGGACTGCCGAGTGATATTGCGGCAAAGGTTGTGCTGTTTGGATACACGCTTGCCTTTTTTGGATTGTTTGGTTCGTTTTTGCGAAAAAACACGAACGAATGGTTATCGATATTTTGGCTTCTTCTTTTGGGAACGGGGTTTATCTTCCGTGAGCACGTTGCAGGTGAGTACGTTGGGACAGCAGATATTTTCGTGGGGATCTACATGATGGCAGGGTCGATTATGCTGTTATCTAAACGGCCACGCATTGCTTTAGTTATGTTGCTGTTTCTCCCGTGGGCAAAAAGTGAAGGATTGATTTTTACACTGGCAACTTGCGGAATGATGTTTATATTATACCCATCACTTCGCAAACATATTCTCTTTTTTGTGGTGGCGTTTCTTGCGCCTTGGCGTCTTTTTGTGAAGTACATGCAGGTAGACTCAAGTCAGTACTTCAAATTTGGTGAACTGTATGCAAGACCTTGGATAGAGTATGCAACATACAGTGTTCATGCGTTTCGTGAAGAATTTCGCAATCTTTCCAAATGGAATCTCATGTTCTTTTTCTTTCTCGCGGAATCTGCGGTTGCGGTGCAAAAGATTCTCAAAAATAGAGAACTGCTTATAATTTATGCGGCCTTAGCTGCGCAACTCGTCGCCTATCTTGTTATTTTTACCATTACACCAGAAGAACAAGCAAGCTTTATTGCTACAGCAATCTCACGCCTTACGTTGCACCTTGCGCCTACTGTCGTTGTCATGGCATCATATCTGCATGGGCAAAACAGCAAAAACGTCTAGTCTTTCGGTTATTCTTCCGTGTTTGAACGAAGAAGAAACGCTTGGCGCATCCATTCAAAAAGCATTTGAAGGTATTGAGAAAACTAATCTTTTTGGTGAAGTGATTGTTGCTGATAATGGATCGCACGATCACTCTGTTGAGATTGCAAAAAAGCATGGCGCTCGGGTTGTTGAGGTGAAACAACGAGGATATGGGACTGCGCTGATGGCGGGATTTGCAGCGGCAAAAGGCGACATTTTTGTGATGGGTGACGCGGATGATACATATGATTTTCGTGAAATACCGTTACTGTATAAAAAGTTCGAACAAGGATATGACCTGGTAAGCGGAAACCGTTTGCGCGGGAATATCGATCCTTTAGCAATGCCGTTTGTGCATCGGTATATTGGCGTGCCGGTTCTAAGTGCAGTTCTCAATCTCTTTTTTTGGACGCATATCTGGGACGGACATTGCGGTATGCGGATATTCAGCAAATCGGCATATGAACAGATGAAACTCAAGTCATCCGGCATGGAGTTTGCTTCTGAGATGTTGATTCGGGGTTCGCAAGAGCGTCTGAAGATGACTGAGGTTCCGATTAGTTATGGCCCACGTCACAACAAGTCCTACTCTAAACTCAATACGTTTCGCGATGGATTTCGCCATCTGTGGCTGATTATGAAGTATGCGGTGGGGATTGAGTAAACTTTGTGCAATTGACAGAATGTATGATTATTGCTCATATTCATACATATGAACACGATTAACATTTCTCTCCCAACCCAACTTAAAGCCCAGGCGGATGCATTGATTGACCAGGGGCACTATGCTTCTTTTAGTGATATAGTGAGGAGCGCGTTACGCTTGATTCTCCGCACGAACCATTATGATCAGATGGCGCAGGAAGCAGTCGAGGATTATCGTTTGGGAAAAACGAAAGCATTACGAATGAAGAAAGATATTGATGCATACGTGCGTCAAGCCAAAGACAATGGGTCGTCTCCAAAATAATCCTACCCACACTTCCCTGCGGCTCCATAGACTATCCGGTCAATCCGTATATTCTATAGTGCGCGCAAAACAAATTCCAGTGGTTTAGTCGTATAATGTTTGGGTGT
>CAYILC010000034.1:0-8895 GCA_964364145.1 uncultured Pseudomonadales bacterium | reverse complement strand
CATGGGTTTCAGTGTTTTTATGGTGACAGTCATTGGCATTGTGCCTCCTTGATATGTGTTCAATGAGTTATGTATCTAAACCTCGGGCAGGAATTAGCAGTAATGTACTCGAACTGCCAATCGATGTCAAGGGCGAAGTGAGTTTCCCGAAAGATTCAGTAAAAACTGTGCTGGGCGAAGGAAAACTAAAGAGTTCTCTTTTTGTAATCGAACTGTAAGGTTTCGAGAGTATTCTTGATATCCGTGGGGCCGACTAATGGTAGTGATACTCGCCTGTCATCGAGTACGTGGGGGTTCAATTCCCCTCGGCTCCACAGAAATTAACCTATTGAATAGTATGGAAAAGGTTGTATATTCACACTAATGACAGGCGAGGTTTCTACCTAAAAACAGAAACGTATATCGACAGAAACGCAGGACAACCTGCGTTTTTTGTTTTATTTTCACCGATTTTATACCCCGACTTTATCCTTCTTTGGTGTACAATGATCCGGCAATGTCCATAAAACCCACGGTTGCAGTCCTCTTTGGTAGTCGAAGCGTCGAGCACGAAGTTTCGGTTGTCACTGGGTTGCAGATCATCGAGGCTATCGACAAATCCAAGTACGATGTGCTTCCAATTTACGTTACAAAAACCGGTCAGTGGCTTACCGGACCGGAATTAAGCAGAGTTGAAACATACAAAAAACTTTCGTTAAGCGTGTCTGCTGCGTCTGCTATTACAAATACAACCTCCCTCCTCCCCAGCGCCACCCCAGGAACAAACGCTGTAATCGAAGAAAAACGTAGCCTTTTTTCCGCAAAGCCAAAGCTTCCTCACATCGACGTTCTTTTCCCCGCCTTTCACGGAACATTTGGTGAAGATGGCACTATGCAGGGTCTTTTTGAGTTGGCCAACATTCCATATGTCGGATGTGCCGTCACCGCAAGTGCGGTTGGAATGGATAAAGTAATTCAAAAAGCAATCTTTGCGCAAGCCGGACTCAATGTTGTCAAACACACCTGGTTTTTTCGCGAAGAGTATCAAAAAAATCCTTCCGCTGTTATCGCGAAACTCGAAAAAACATTGCCTTACCCCATGATCATAAAACCGGCAAATCTTGGTTCGAGCGTTGGTATTACACTAGCAAAAAATCGAAAGTTATTAGCACAAGCCATTGAGGTAGCGCAAGCATTTGACCGCAAGATTGTGGTTGAGGAAGTACTCACCGACATGATCGAGATTAACTGCTCGGTGTTTGGTTGGAAAACACTGGAAACTTCCGTGTGCGAACAACCTGTCAAACAAGACGAACTTTTGAGTTATGACGATAAATATATGCGCGGCGGAAAGTCCGCAAAAACTTCTTCAACTGCCTCAAGTTCCGGCAATAAGGGCATGGCTAGTTTGGATCGACTCATCCCAGCCCCTATTTCCCCTACGCTCACGAAACAAATCCAAGAAATTTCAAAAATTGCCTTTCGATCCATTGATGGCGCCGGCATCGCGCGCGTTGATCTCATGGTCACCACGACCAAAGGAAAAGTAACACCAAACTCAAAAATTTATGTGAACGAAATCAACACCATGCCTGGATCTCTATCGTTCTACTTGTGGGAGCCCTCCGGCGTTTCGTTTACCGAGCTAACAACAACATTGATCGAGCTTGCCTTCGAAAGACAGCGCGATAAAGACACCACAATGTTCAGCATCGATTCGTCATTGCTAGAAAATCTTGGAAATGGCGCAAAACAACCATAATATTAAAAGTAGTGATCTGGCAAATCATTTTCAAAAAGAACCGCTGATCCTGAAGTCGCTTCTCGTGCTAACACAGATTTCGCTTCTTCCAAATCCCTCACCCATACAAGTTTTTTTGCTTTCTTCGCGCCAACCATCAAAGCTTGCTTATTTTCCTCGCCAACAACAATAACAATATCGCAAATTTGTGCGGCTTCTTGTGCGGCCGCCTCGTTTTCCGTAAACTGTCGCGCACCCATCTCTATCATTCCAGGCGTAACTAAAATACGCTTTTTCGCTTTGAGCTTTTCCAACTTTTTTAACGCTCGGCGAAATCCAGCAGGATTTGCGTTATATGCGTCGTCAATAATAGAAATGCCGTTTGCCTCTATAATTTGTGCGCGATGTTGAACCTCCGGAGGATTTCGCAAAATATGATCAGCGTTTTCTTCTGGCACCATAAATCGTTTAGCAATTTCTTTATATGTATTCACCAAAACGCCATCGTTCCCATCCGTGGGCTTGTATGCCAGTCCATCTTTCGGAATCGCATCAATAAGTTCCATCTGCGCTCGTACAAGAGCATCATAATCATCATGGAAGCGCTCCAGGTGCATCGGCCCAATCGTGGTTACTATTCCAACCTCTGGGCAAATTAAGCGGCACACTTTAGCAATTTCTCCAGGAATCCACGCATCCATTTCGCAGATAAAAATCTGACAGTGTAGTGGCAAACGCAATATCGTTAATGCAATTCCCATCACGGTATTGGTGTTGTCCTTGGTTGTACACACGCGCCATTTTGTTCGCAAGATCTCGGCGAGGGTTTCTTTGGTCGTGGTCTTTCCCCAGGAGCCCGCTATGCCGATGACGTGCAAATCCGGATGAAACAGTTGTAGTTTAAGTGTTGCTAATACCATCACGCAATGCTTGATCAAAATATCAAAAAGTTCGAGTGTTGAAAGCGCTGCCAATACCGCTTTTTCTTTTGGAAGAAACATTGAGTATATGGAGGCAAAAACAAACAATAATCGCACCTTCATCGTCCAATCGAGGTGGTGTTTTTTTTCTTCTACTACTCGGCCAGGGTTGGTTTTCAACCACAATGAAATGCGTTCGCGGTCATATTGCTCAAGCTGGGCGAGATAAAGAAGTTGCTGAAAAGTCATTGATGAAGTCATAAAATTTCTCTGTTTAAGTTCAGTTCACTTCAGAAATTCTCGAACAACCTCTTCGAATCGATCAGTTTGGTCCAGATAAGGAAAATGGCCTGCGTCCATGAACACAAGGAGGTTTGAGTGTGGAATAAGCTCATGCATGCGTTCTCCTTGCCAAAGTGGAGCTTCTTTATCCTCACTTCCCCATATTAACAAAGTGGGACATAAAACTTGGACGAGGTCATTGGAAATATCTCGTGAAACAATATTCCGAAATGTTTGCCGCCACTCTTTGTCACTCAAAATCGCATAGTCCGAACCCTTGAGCGGTCCAAATGAGTACAGCGCTTTTCTTAGCATAGGAAATGCTCGCGCAAGCATTGGTAATTCAAACATTTTTCTCCCCGTTGAGGCAATAGCCGCCATGGCGCGTTTCCTTGCTCCAGATTTCGGACGAATACCAGAGGCATCTACCAAAATAAGCTGTTTAACGAGTTTTGGCTCCTTCGCCGCAACAAGCGTTGCAACGGCGCCCCCAAAAGAATGCCCCACCAAAACAACTTGAGAAAGTTTTTGCGCGTGAAGCCATTGGAGAACCTCTGTGGCATAGTCTTCCAACTCTAACGCATGTGGCAAAGAAGAAGCGCCAAAACCTGGAAGATCTGGAACAAGCAGGCGATGTGTTTTTTTAAATCGTTCGATGATTGGAAACCATGATCGCCACTCCCCACCCCATCCGTGCAACAGAACGAGAACCGGAGAGGACTTGGAGTGTTTTGGATGATGGGGGTGTTTTACAGTGCTTGCCGGGCCAAATTCCTGAAATGAAAGCATGGGGATAGTATATCAGTTCACACGAGTTTCGCACTTCAGGAAAGAGACGCTCGTCATCAAATTGCGAAACTCGTGTCAGTTCGTTAGACTTGTAGCGAAATAAGAAATTGGAACCTAACGATGCATATTTCGCTACAAGTCTATTTACGCAACTCCTCGATCAATTGAAATGGTCCCAACAATTGCACAGTGATCACTTATGCCATCAACCACCCGTACATTTGAAACACTATATGGGAGTGTAGATATTTATGTGTTTGATTGGCATACATGTTACTCACCCGTTGAAATGTTCTCTGTAAGTTCTAGACCTATCTTATGTACCTGGGAGTAAAACGCGCCGTAGTCGCTCCAACGAAAGGATTCTTTGATTGAGTTTGTCTGCTTCACCACCACAAGATCCGAAGATAGATGTGTATATTTTTGAATGAGCTTGTGCATTTCTTCAACTGTTAAGTGGTCAATGCCATCGAGATCATCAGATGGTTTTAGTTTTGTGTTCCCAATATCAGTAAAAAATAGGTATGTTATAAACAAAACTTTTGTATCTTTCGAGATAATTTCTGCGTGAATCTCGGCGAGTTGATGTAATTTTTTAGCCAATACACAAAGTCCAAGCTCCTCAAACAGCTCACGTTGAGCGCCCACTACCGGATCCTCTCTATTCTTAATACCCCCACCCACAAACCGGAACATTCCTTTGGGATAGATGTTCTTGCGACCTAAAACATAGTTCCCAAAAGCGTCTTTCATAACAATCAGTGCGTGCCGATTGCGCAACAAATTCGGTGGAATAGGGTCAAATGAAAAGTGAAAAGAATATTGTCGCACCATGATGATAATTTATTGCTACCCTGCTAGGGCGAGTGAGCACTTTTCGAAATCAATAAAACGTAGCCCTTGATTTCGAAAAGTGCTCACGAGCCATCTATTCTTTATGGCCTTTAAAAACACTGAAGATCGATTTACCGTCGTCCGATCCCTTGGAAGTCTTTACCTCGGACAATAAAACTCCTTCACAAATAAGTCCTTTATCGCCAAACTGGCCGATAAGCTCGTCTTTGAGCTGTTTTTCAAGATCACTGCGCTGTGCCGCTACTTCTTCAAGTTTAATGTGTGAAAACGCAGCCGAGATGCGGGATCGTGAAAGCGGTCGAACTAGTTTAGACACAAAATGCTCACCAATGTTCTCCCACAGTTCCGGTGCACTCTTTTTGTTGATGCGAAACAAAATTGAGCCTTCTATGCTAATAGGCTTGCCATCTGCCGTTGTGGTACGAATAGGCTCGTCTCCCAACGCCTCTGGATTAATCGAAAGATCAAAACCATTACGAATTGTGTACTCGAGCATTTGCGCGTTAAACAACTTTGCTATCTGCCAAAAAGGGATCTTCAAATGAAGGCCCGGCCCCCAAACGCGCGGCAAAACGCCGCGGCCGCGATCATAGACACACGCAATATGTCCCGGAGGAACAGAAATGAAAAAACCGCCAACAACTTCGTCGGCCAAAAAAGAAACAACTAAACGATCAAACTCCATGCCGGTATTGTAGCATTTGCAATGAGGAAAATCAGCGCACTTGGTGTGCATCTGGGCTTATATGCGTTTGTGGTACTTCTTCATGGCCTGGAGCATGCGAGGTAGTGCTAGACATTGAATCTGGGGATTGCGCAGAAGCTGAAGCAGAAGCAGGAACAACAGCTGGCGTGTGTGACCTAAAAGTTTTATCAAAAAACATGCGTAACCCTCGAATTAACGTATACACAATACTAAACGACAAAGCACTAATCACAAACAACTTCTTTCCTGCCGGCAAAAACGCAAAGATAATAAACGAGAAAATCGGGAGCGTGAACTGCATGCGCACCACATCTTGTCGGGTCACTTTATATGGTGAGAGGAGTGTGTTGAGTGCTTCCAAGATAAAGATAAGAATCGACTGCAATAAATTGAGATGCATGTCTGGATGCGTAAGATCGTACTTCCCCAAAAATATGAGATTGAATGGTTGATGAACCTTTGGCATCCAAGAATAGATGAGATGAAGATCTTCGCCAATAAGGCCTTTTGCAAAAATGCGCCAGAGCATGATCGCAATCATTACTTGGATAAACAGCTCAAGAAGGGATGAAAAAACCATGCGCGAGTTGCTTTTTAATACTTTTTTAATTTCCCGTTCTTTTTCAATAGGATGAGCGCTTAACCTATGTTCAATTTCGGCAATTTTTTCCTCAATCTCTCGTCTTTCCTTTTCCGACCGTTCTCCGGACAACGTTAGTGGCAATAGGATAAAACGGAGAATAATCGTAAAGATAATCACCGCCACACCCATATCTGCAGGAGGAGCGTTAATCACAAGGCTTCCTGCTTGATGCAGAAGCGTGAGTGCCCAATAAATACCGACGAGAATATTGAGAAAGGGTTGATAGATAATGATGGTAAAAAGATGACCCATAGATGCAGTGGTTATTGTAGCATTTCACTACATTCTAGCGATCTACCCCCATTGAATGTTATTCCTGAAGTGTTTTGGTTGTAGAAACGTGCGGATTATATTCGTGCACAACTACAAGTTTCCCTCCGTGTTTTTCCATCAATGCGCACTTATTTTCTTGATGATTGGAATGTGAAGACACTGCATAAAGATCCGGTTTGAGTTGAATTAAAAGTTCTTCATACGCTTTTTTCGTATGAAAGTCTTCCGGCAAAATAAAAGCGTAGTCAACCTCCGATATATCGAGTACGGACGTTAAGCGTTTTGCCTCGTCATGCACCGGACGATTCTTCCCTTTCAGTTCGCGCGCGCGAGCATTTGACTCGATTGCCACTACTAAAATATCTCCTGCTTTCTTTGCGGCACGAAGATAGTTTTCGTGCTCTTGATGAAAAAGGTCAAACACCCCACTCGCAAGAACCACAACTTTATGTTGCCTGTGTGCCCCGCGAAGCTTTTTAATCATCTGTTGTATATGGGGTTGGAGATAAAAATTTAACGGCATAGATATATTTCTCATAGAGGTATTATATGCGCCGATGGAGCTCCCCCAACACAAAAGTTCCTGTTTCTTTTGGAAAAAATCGAGCGGCTCGGGCATAGCGCGAGGAGGTGTTTCCTAATGCTTTTCGCTGAAAGAGAAATGCAAGATATTCGACCAATCCTGGTTTTTGTTTCTTGAAGGAAAAACTTCGTTTTTGAATTTTCCTCATCGGCAGATACTTTTTGACCCAGCCATTCTCGGCTAAAAACCTATCTGCAATGTGTCTCTTATCTACTAAGCACGTGGCTTGAATAACCTCATGGGCGGTATACAGATTGCGCTGGGTCTTTGGCACAGCAAGCGCAGTTTCATCCAACCACATGTTCAGACACCAAGTGTTCGCATCGGCCGGAGTGGCATCTTCACGCCGCGCCCTTTTGTGCGTATACCTGCCAAGCAACTTACTCCATATCACCAACATCAAGCGCGTCGTCCATAGCCAACCCGGTTTTGTAACAATCAAAAAATCGATGTCATCCTTTTTTTTAACATTCCCCACCGCAAGACCGCCAGTAACAAACACCGCAGATACGGTTGGCATGAAACTAAATATTCGAGCTGCTGCAAAAGCGTGATGAAGTTTTTCTTTGATTATTGGTAAGTGAGCGATGCGTTGTGAGATCAAGGATTGACGGCCAAGTAAACAGTAATAGCTGTGTTTGTTCATGACCTTGTGATGAATTATGTGTTGCGAAACAGCGACGCCAGTTTGAACACTCCAAGTGCGGATTGCAAATCGTTGCATCTCCTCCATTGTCAGTGGAAAACTAAACACATCGGCATAACATAAAGCGCGGTACATCGGCAAGGAAATCATCATAAACTGTGAAAACAGTGTACTACGGATTTTGTTGAAGCACTTGTTGTACACCAATCTCGGTGTTCTTCAATATTTCTTCCGGTGTGCCCTGGCCTGCGTTCACAGTATTAATCGCATCTTGGTAGTACTTAATAATCTTGTCATTGATGCCGTTATCAAAGGTGCGTGAAGACATCCACCATGAACTTGCTTTTGGCGCATCACTCATAAAAGCGCCAACATATGGGTCTGTAGCAAGAGTGCTCGCCATATCTACACGTGGATATATTTCCCCAAATAGGCGTGGAGTTTTTGAAGCAGCATCGTTGTACAGTTTCTGCAACACTTCTTTACTGCTTAAGTATTTTAAGAACTTCCAACTCATCTCTTGCTGTTTGCTTGTTTTTGAAACACCCTCAACCCAATAACTTGCCCAAGTAACATTGGTTCCCTGAAGTTGAGGCACCGGAGCAATAGCGAACTGCAGGTTTGGATTAATAGCTTTTACCTCAAAGGCACGCCAAGAAGGCGCAATCATCATCGCCACCTTTTCTGTTGCAAACGCGTATGTGGAGTTTGGCAACGTCTCGTCCCACACGCCAAGAACTCTGTTGAAGTTTGTGTAGTATTTGACGGTATCTACCACAAGTTTACTTGAAGGACGGGAAGGATCGCCACCATTTTGAAGAATCAACAACCCAAGAATATCGGAAAAATTATCAACATTTGACGTGAGACCAAGCGCCACTCCAGCCCGACTAATTTTTTTGTCTTTTGAGCGTATCGTTAATGCCTTGGCTACAATCTCAAGGTCAGACCACTGCGTGGGAGGCAACACATTTGCCGTCTGGAATATTTGCTTGTTGTAATACAGTCCTAAACCTTCGTACATCAGCGGAATACCAACGATTCCATTTGGAGTTGTGAGCTGTTTCACCGCAACGGGATAAAACGTTTGATTAAACTCTGTTGAGCTCATAACGCTTGACGGTAAGGCAGAAAGTTGGTTTTTTAACATAGGAACCCATGTCGCATGGTACCGAAAAACATCTGGGCCTATTTGTATTGAATTTGGTGCTGTTGAACTTTGTCCTTTTTGCAACGCATCTTGGAGACGTTCTCTGTACTCCTGAGGAGATTGTTGAATGTAGTTGATAATCACACCAGCATTTTGTGTCTGGAAATCTTTTATTACTTGGTCAAGAACTGGACTAGCTTCCCAAAGCCCCCAATATGTAAGTGTTGTTTGCTTTACTGGAGTTGGGGCATTTTGCGTTGTATTTTGTGCAGTTTTTGGTCTAGGCATTCCACTAAGGAAACGTGATATGCCAAACCACACGCCCCCA